>CADBRX010000133.1 GCA_902797175.1 uncultured Coriobacteriaceae bacterium
CGCAGATTTCGCAAACCTTAGACATGACTCAGACCTCCATAGGGCGGGCGGGACTCGCCCGCAATTTCTACAAGCTGTACGAATATATCACAGCATCCGCAGCTTGCAAGCGCAAACCACAACTTGTTGTGGTGGCTTTGTGGCGTACGCACACCATGTCTGCCACGGACGACGCTCCCATTAATGTCGCGTGCCCCTGCCATCCTACCTCATGAGGGCAGGCACAAGGTGGAGGAACCACATGGTCGCGGGATGGTGCAGGCGCAAGGTGACAAGAGAGGCATGCATGGGCGCGCTTAGGCTCGTGCGGCTTGCCTGCCTTGCCGGCGCCCTGGTCTCCCTTGCAGACCTCCTTGTCTTTGGCGTTGCCTTCCAAGGCGTCAGGTCGGCCGTGCCTCCGCTTGTCCGTGCCGAGGTGCTCGCAGAGCTTGAGCGCCACCTTGACGAGAGCCAGCTCAGGCTGGTCGAGGCCTCCTACTCAGCGCCGAACGCCTCGGGGGTCCGACGCTTCGTCGGCCGTGCCTCCCAGCTTGCCACCTTCTCGCCCCTCTCGCGAGCCTTCTGCGCGTCTTTGGGCGGGGAGGGATCCCCAAAGATCACGGAGGGGATGCGCCGGGTGCAGGAGGAGTATGCCGCCCTGGGCCTCAGCATCTCCTCCGTGCAGGGCGCCTATGTTGCGCGCTGCGTCCACGACCTGCTCTCATACCTCTTGGCCTGTCTCATCGACTCGACCGCGCTCTGCCTTGTGGGCAGAAGGGGTTCCCCACGTAAGGAGCCGTCTCCTTCGGGGGTCGTGGAACACATGTTAAATGTGGGGTAGCGCCCGTTAGCTCGCCAGCGCTGCGGTATACTCTCTTGTATTCGTGCGTCGGCCGCCTGTGGGGGCGGTCATGCGAGAGGAGCTAGACATGACCAAGGGTGTCAAGGGTACCCTCAAGGTGTCCAATGACTGCATTGCCGACCTAGCCGGATACGCCGCTCTTGAGTGCTACGGCGTCGTGGGCATGGCGATGTCCGACGTCGAGAACGGCGTCACGCGCCTGCTGCCCTTCAATCGTCTTCGCAACGGCATCGGGGTTGCCACGGAGGACGGCCGCGTGGTGGTTGACGTCCACGTCGTGATCGACCACGGAGTCAACATCTCGTCCGTCTCTGCAAATCTTGTCAGCTCGGTCAAGTTCATCCTTAAGCAGATTGCCGAACTCGACGACGTCGATGTGCGCGTCCACGTCGAGGGCGTTCGCAAGCGCTAGACAATCTGCCGCTCCCAGAGATTCAAGAGGTCCACACGACATGATCGCAACCACCATCCGTACGTGTTTCCCTGCAGCCGCCCAAGTCGTTGCTGACAAGGCGGACGAGATCAACAAGCTCAACGTCTTTCCCGTCCCTGACGGCGACACGGGCACGAACATGTCCTTGACGCTGCAAACGGTCGTCGCCGAGGTCGAGGCGCTGCCTGCCGACGCCACCGTCGCCGACATCGCGCATGCCATCACGCATGGTTCGCTCATGGGCGCCCGCGGCAACTCCGGCGTCATCACCAGCCAGATCCTCCGTGGCATCGCCGAGGGCCTCGTCGGGGCAAAGAACGACCCGGCTTCCTCTGCAGACATTGCGGCGGCGCTGAGAAACGGCGTCAAGGTGGCCTTCAAGGCCGTGCGCAAGCCGGTCGAGGGCACCATCCTGACCGTGCTGAGCGACATCTCCACAAAGGCGGACCAGCTCGCCAAGAAGAAGGTCTCCGTCGACGAGATGCTTGACGCAATCGTCATCGAGGCGTACGAATCGGTCGCGCGCACCCCCGAGCTCCTCCCGGTGCTCAAGGAGAACGGCGTCGTCGACTCCGGCGCCTTTGGCCTCGCGACCTTCATCGAGGGCTTCGTCAACGCCTACGAGGGCAAGGCGGGGGAGGTCTCCGACTTCCAGACGACGGTCTCCACGAGCGACGACGCGAAGGCGGTCGTGGCAAACGTCGTCGACATCGAGATCAATGACGACTGGGAGGGCTCCGAGTACCGCTACTGCACCGAGTTCCTCTTCCATGCCGACAGCGCCGACTTCGACGAGGAGGCAAACCTCCGCTACCTTTCGGGCATGGGCGACTGCGAGCTTCTGGTCGGCGCAAACCCCGACTACAAGATCCACGTGCACACCAACCGCCCGGACCGCGTGCTGAGGCACATGCTGCACCGCGGCCAGATCTTTAACGTGTTCGTCCACAACATGGACCTCGAGGCGCAGGAGCGCACCGAGTCCGTCCGTGCGGACAAGGAGGCGGCCTCTGCCGGCGCCCACTTTGCCCCCCGCAAGGAGCTGGGCGTCGTTGCGGTCGCCGCGGGCTCCGGGCAGGCCGAGATCCTCTCGTCGCTCGGCGTCGACGTCATCGTCTCGGGCGGCCAGACCATGAACCCCTCCACCGCCGACATCCTCTCGGCCATCGAGCAGTGCAACGCCGACTCCGTCATCGTGCTGCCCAACAACGGCAACATCCGCATGGCAGCCGAGGCGGCCATCGCCGCGTGCGACTCGTGTGAGGCGGCGGTCGTTCCCACCAAGACGGTCCTCCAGGCGTTCTCCGCGCTCTTCGTGCTCGACCAGGAGGCCTCCCTTGCCGACAACGTCGAGGAGATGACCGACGCGATTGCCGGCGTTCGCGGCGGCGAGGTCACCACGGCCGTGCGCGACTCCCACGCGGCCGACGGGTCGCCCATCCACGCGGGCGACGTCATGGGCATAGAGGACGATGCCATCACCGTGGTCGGATCTGACGTCGAGCAGGTGACCCTCGAGGTCATCGAGCGCATGCAGGACGCCGAGGAGGGCGACACCCTCACCATCCTCGCCGGCTCCGACCTTGACGACGAGTCCTTCCAGAGGCTGGTGGAAAGGATCGAGGAGGCGCAGCCCGACCTCGAGATCGACCCCCAGCGCGGTGAGCAGCCCCTGTATCCGGTCATCTTTGCGATTGAGTAGCGCATGCCCCGGACTGCCACGGTTGCCGAGGCGGCCGATCGGGTCTCGAGGACCTGTGCGCTCGTCGATGACGCATCCCGGCTGCGCTTCGTGTCCGGGACGCGCCGCGAGGCGCTGGAGCGGCTGGGCATAGCGCGCGTGCGCGACCTGCTCCTCCACGTGCCCCGCCGCTATCTTGACTTCACCAACGTGACCCAGGTTGCGCGTGCCGACGTGGGCAGCGACGCGACCGTCGTCGTGACCGTCGACAGGGTCCGCCTCAAGCGCCCCCGTCCGCGCATGCAGATCGTGGAGGTCGACGCGCTGGACGACACGGGCGTCATCCAGGCCACCTTCTTCCGGCAGCCCTGGATCGCCGACCAGCTGAAGCCCGGCGACGTCGTGGCCCTTTCGGGCAAGGTCACCTTCAACTATGGGTTCAAGCAGATGAAGGCCCCGTTCTACGAGGTCCTCTCGTCTGCGGGCGAGCAGAGCGGCTACGCGCGCGTCCTTCCCGTGCACCCGGTGGGAGAGGGCGTCACCGCCTCGTGGATGCGCAGGATCGTTGCCGCGGCCCTCGAGGACATGGGCGACGTCTGCGACCCGCTTCCCCCTGCGCTTGTCGCAAAGAGGCAGCTCATGACGCTCGCGCGCGCCCTGCGGGCGGTACACTTCCCCTCGTCTTTGCCTGAGGCGGGCGTCGCGCGCCGGCGCCTGGCGTACGACGAGCTGCTCTGCCTGCAGCTCGCGCTCCTCACGCGCCAGAGGATCGACCTCGCGGGGGTCCAGCCCTTCGTGCACGTCACGTCCGGCCCCCACATGGCAGCCCTGCTCGAGGCCCTGCCCTTCTCGCTCACGGATGAGCAGCGCCATGCCGCAGACCAGATACTTGCCGACATGGCCGCGCCACACGTCATGAACCGGCTGCTTCTGGGTGACGTCGGAACGGGCAAGACCGCCGTTGCCGCGGTCGCCATGGCGGCCGTGGCAGACACCAAGACGCAGGCCGCCGTCATGGCGCCGACTTCGGTCCTCGCGCGGCAGTATGCCGAAAAGCTCGGGCCCCTTCTTGACGCCGCGGGCATCACCTGGGCCCACCTCGACGGGGCCACGCCAGCCTCCGAGCGGCAGGCCATCACCGAGGGCGTGTCGTCGGGCTCTGTCTGCGTGATGTTCGGCACGACGGCGATCCTTTCCGAGGACCTCACGTTCTCGCAGCTATCACTTGTCGTCATTGACGAGCAGCACCGCTTTGGCGTCAACCAGCGCGTGGCGCTCCGGGCCAAGGGCGTGGGGGCCGACCTGCTCACCATGACGGCCACCCCCATTCCCCGCACGCTCGCGCTTTCGCTCTACGGCGACGTGGACTGCTCGCGCATCACAAAGAGGCCCGTGGCGGGGGCGGGCGTCTCCACGAAGGCGATCGCGCCAGACAGCCTCGACGTCGCCTATGGCGCCATCAGGGACGCGGTCGGCGCGGGGCACCAGGCATACGTCGTGTGCCCCCTGGTCGACGAATCCGACGACGGTTCCGAGCTCGACGACGTCCCCGAGGCGTCGCGCTCGACCTCGACCAGGCTGCGCTCGGCCGTGCATACCGCGCAGGAGCTGTCCCAGACGGTCTTTCCCGACCTCTCCATAGGCCTGCTCACCGGTCCCATGTCGGCGTCCGAGAAGGACGACGTGATGGGGCGTTTCCGAGAGGGCCAGATCGACGTCCTCGTCTCCACCACGGTCATAGAGGTCGGCGTCGACGTGCCCAACGCCACGGTCATGCTGGTCCACGATGCCGACAGGTTCGGCCTCGCCACCCTCCACCAGCTCCGCGGTCGCGTGGGCCGTGGCGACTGGCCGGGCCTGGTGTACCTTTCCTGCGCCGCAAAGAAGGGGAGTCCCGCGCGCCAGCGCCTGGATGCGCTGGAACGGACCTCGGATGGGTTCGAGCTTGCCGAGCTGGACCTGCGCCTGAGGCACGAGGGCGAGGTCCTGGGCTATCGCCAGCACGGGGGAGTCTCGCTCTCCATATCCGACCTCTCCGAGGACGCCGACCTTGTCGAGTGGGCACACGAGGACGCGCGCGCCATCGCCGAGGGCGACCCCTCGCTTTCTGACGCATCCCACCGACCGCTTGCGCTGGAGGTCAGGGACCGCTTTGGCATCTACTTCGAGGAGGTCGAGCGCGGATGAGGATCGTAGGCGGTAAGTGGAGGGGGAGGCCCCTCGAGGCGCCCGACGGGCGCGACGTCACGCGCCCGACGACCGACCGCACGCGGGAGCAGATCGCCTCGATGATCCTTTCGGCGTTTGACCTCGACCTTTCTGAGGTCACCGTCCTCGATGGCTTTGCCGGCTCGGGCGCCATTGGCTTCGAGCTCCTCTCTCGAGGCGCGAAGGCCTGCACGTTCGTCGACGCGGACCGCAAGGCGCTGGCGCGGGTGAGAAGGAACGCTGCCACCCTCGGTGCGGGCCCTGACGTGTGTGCCATCCTTTCGGGCGACGTGTTCAAGGTGGCTCGTCGGGCTACGCTGCCCAACGCCCCCTTCTCGCTCGTGGTGCTCGACCCGCCCTACGCCCTCGAGGCCTCGGCCGTCTCGGGGCTCGTCCTCGACCTTCTGCGCGAGGGGCAGCTCGAGGACGGGTGCCTCGTGCTCTACGAGCGCTCTGCGGGAGGGGAGGGGCTGACCCTGCCTTCGTCTCGCATGCTCAAGTCAAAGACCCATGGCGGCACTGCCGTGGACCTGCTATCCATTGGAGGACCAGATGAGTAACGAACACGTCTCGCACGTCGTGGTGCCGGGCACCTTTGACCCCATCACCTATGGGCACCTAGACGTCATCGCACGGGCCAGGCGGCTCTTTCCCAAGGTGACCGTCGCCGTCGCCGCGTCGCTTGGCAAGAACGGGACGGGTCCGGTGTTTTCGCTGGACGAGCGCGTCGAGATGATCTCGTCCGCCCTGGCCGACTCCCCCTCCTTCGAGGGGGTCGAGGTGAGGCCGTTCACGGGGCTGCTCATGAACTTCTGCCACGAGATCGGCGCCGGCGGCGTGGTCAAGGGCCTGAGGGCCATGACCGACTTTGAGTACGAGCTGCAGCAGGCCGACCTCAACTACCGCCTGAGCCCGGGGACCGAGTCCATCTTTGTCATGGGCAGCCCCGAGTTTGGCTACGTCTCCTCCTCCATCGTGCGCGAGCTGGCCGCCCTTGGCAGCGACGTGAGCTTCCTCGTGCCGCCGGTCGTGGCCGAGCGCCTGGCGGAGCGCTTTGGCGCCGCGAGGTAGCAAGCCCTCGCTTTGCGCGCACATTTCCTACGTCTGCCGAGCAGAGTGTGCTTTCTGCTCGGCTGTTTCTCTTACGTGCGCGATTCTGCTACCATACCTACTAATTGTGGACAAGTGGCCCGTTTTTGGTCGCTGCGGAGACGTTCCGTCCGTGTGAAAGGAGTCCTGGGATGCAGCCAGGTGAGGAGATCGAGAGCTTGGTCAATGAGCTCGAGCAGATGGTGAGCGAGGCCAAGACGCCCTTGACTGGCGGCGGCCAGAAGAAGATCGTCGACGCGCAGGACATCTATGAGATCCTGGACGAGATCCGCCGCATCTTCCCGCAGGAGTTCTCTGACGCGCGGCGCATCGTCAAGGAGGAGCACGAGACCCTCGAGCGCGCCCAGCAGCAGGCCGACGCCATCATCGCGGACGCGCAGCAGCAGGCCATGGTGCTCGCGGGCGACCAGGAGATCGTGCGTCTCTCCCAGCTCCAGGCAGAGCAGATCCGCGACCAGGCCCAGCAGTACGAGCGCGACACGCGCTACAACGCCGAGGAGTACGCCGACACGGTCCTGGCGCATCTCGAGGACAACCTCAAGTCCATCGCCAACTCGGTCACGCGCGTGCGCCAGACGCTGAACGAGAACGCCGGTCCGCGCAACACGACCAACAACGTCGCCTGGTAGCCTAGATGGAGCAGGTTATCGCGGTACTCGACGAGCGCCTTGCCAACGCGGGGGACACCCTCGCCGTGGCGGGGCACCTTGACGAGGACTCCTACAGCTTGGGCGACCACGACTTCGCGCTTCCCACAGGCATCGACTACGACCTCATGCTCACCAATGCGGGCGAGGGGATACTTGCCACGGGCATCCTCCGTGCCCACGTCGAGGGCGTCTGCGACCGTTGTCTCGAGCCCGCCTCCTTTGACGTCGCGGGCGAGGTGGACGAGTACTACCTCTTTGAGGAGCCCGAGGCGGCGGCCTATGCCGACGACGATGACGAGGTCGACTACTCGCTCGTGGGCGACGACCACACCGTCGACCTCACGGAGGCGCTCTTCTCCGCGCTGCTCATGGAGACCCCGTACGTGGTCCTGTGCCGCGAGGACTGCAAGGGCCTCTGCCCCGTCTGCGGCGCCAACCTCAACGAGGAGGACTGCGGGCATGCCGAGGGCATCGAGCACGAGCGGGAGCAGGCGCGCCTTGACGCGAGCCCCTTTGCCGCCCTACGCGACCTTTCGTTTGACGACTGAGGCGCGAGGCCGTCGCCCATCTTGAGGTTGTGTGGTGTGGGGTCTTCGTGACGGAAGACGCATGATGGATTATGTGGCCGTTTGTGGTATAGTGCTTTCTTGCGTGTTTAGAAGGCAAGACCGCTTGCGCACGTCGCAGGCGTGAAGTGATGGTTAAGAGAGGTTCAAGATGGCAGTACCTAAGCAAAAGAAGGGCCGCGGCGCCACGCACACTCGCCGCTCGGCTAACAGCAAGCTCGCCGCTCCCGCGCGTTCCACGTGCCCCCAGTGCGGTGCACCCAAGCTTCCGCATCACGTGTGCCCCAACTGCGGCTACTACAAGGACCGCGAGGTCGTTGTCACCGACTAGGTGTAACTGAGCAATCGATGAGCAGGTGGCCGGCCCCGTAACAGGGTCGGCCGCTTCTGTGTAAGGAGCATGTGATGGTCACGATCTGCGTTGATGCCATGGGAGGCGACGTCGAGCCCGACGTCGTGCTCGAAGGCATTTCCCAGGCGCTTGAGGCTGACTCCGACCTGCAGATTCTGGTCGCAGGCGACGAGGCCGTGGTCGCGCCCTACTGTTCCGCTCACGAAAGGGCGCTTCCTCTTGTGACCACCGAGACGATCGGCATGGACGAGCATCCCACCGAGGCGGTCCGCACAAAGAAGGACTCGAGCATCGTCCGCGGCTGCCAGGCGATCCGCCATGGCGAGGCCGACGGCTTCTTCTCGGCGGGATCGACGGGGGCCATCCTCGTGGCGGCCACGCTCAACGTGGGCCGCCTGCACGGCATCAAGCGCCCGGGCCTTGCGACCGCCATTCCCGGCTCCACGGGGCGGCGCACGGTGATGATCGACATGGGCGCCAATGCCGACACCCACGAGGACATGATCGTGCAGTTCGCCCACATGGGCCGTGCCTACGCAGAGATCACGCTGGGCGTCGAAAACCCCACGGTGGCGCTCCTCTCAAACGGGTCCGAGGAGACCAAGGGCTCCGAGCAGGCGATAGCCTTCCACAACGCGCTCAAGCAGGCGGGGCCAGCGTGGTTTGTCGGCAACGCCGAGGGAAGCGACCTCCTTGCCGGGCGCTTTGACGTCATCGTCACTGACGGCTTCACCGGAAACGTGGCGCTCAAGTCGCTCGAGGGTACCGCCAAGTACATCATCAACGAGCTCAAGAAGGCCGTGGGCAGCTCGAAGCGGGCCGCCCTGGGCGCCCTTCTGCTCAAGCCCGTCCTCAAGGTCGTGGCGGCTGACCTCTCTGGTGACGAGTACGGCGGCGCCGTGCTGCTGGGCCTCAAGGCCCCCGTCATCATCGGCCATGGCGCCACGAGCCCCACCGCCGTCAAGAACGGGGCGCTCGTCTGCGCCAAGGCGGTGCGCGAGGGCCTCGTCGACAAGATCGCCGCTGACATCGAGGTGGAGGAGTAGCGGCCCCTGCTCTTTTCGTCGCGTTGCCCCGTGGCGCTTCACATTTATCGTGCGCTTGGGCAAAATGTATGAGGTTGGACCAAGCCCACGACGGGCCAGACACAAGGAGTTTTCCATGGACCGCGATGCCATTCTCGCAAAGGTCATCAACGTTACGAGCGAGTCGCTTGACGTCGACGCCTCCGAGCTGAACGAGCACACCGACTTCAAGCAGCTTGGCGCCGATTCCTTTGACCTGCTCGAGCTTGTCACTGCGTTCGAGGACGAATTCGGCCTCACGATGGATGACGACGAGCTCGCAAAGATCGTCACCATCTCCGATGCCGTCGACGCCATCCAGCAGGCCCAGTAGGGAGCACGCTTGAAGCTCCATCGTCGCATCGAGGCGGTCGAGGAGATCGTCGGCCATCACTTTGAGGACAGCTCCCTCGTCGTCTCTGCAATCACTCACCCATCGGCTGCGGAAGGGAAGGCCCCTTCCGCATCGTATGAGCGCCTCGAGTTTTTGGGCGACGCCGTCCTGGGCGCCATCGTCGCCCATGAGGTGTACCAGCGCTTTCCCTCCATGGATGAGGGTCAGCTGACCGACCTCAAGATAGCCCTCGTCTCGGGCAAGATGCTCTCGTCCGTCTCGGAGTCCCTCGGCCTTTCCGACCTCATCCTCTTTGGCGTGTCGGAGCTCGGCACCAACACGAGGGGCATGCGCTCCGCGCTCGAGGACGTCTTCGAGGCGATCGTGGGTGCCCTGTACGAGGACGCCGGATACGACGCGGCCCACGAGTTCGTCATGCGTCACCTGGGCGAGCACATGGTCCCCGAGACCATCGAGCGCTCGATGAACCCCAAGACGAGGCTCCAGGAGATCACGCAGTCGGGCAACATGCACATGACGCCGACCTACAAGCTCGAGTCATCCGAGGGCCCCGCACACGCGCGGGTCTTCACGTCCGTGGCGCTGCTCGAGGGGCGCCGCGTCGGGCGCGGCAAGGGCAGCTCCAAGAAGGAGTCCGAGAGCGCTGCCGCAGCCGACGCCATCCGGCGCATCGAAGAGGATCCCCACGCCGCCTGGGCGGACATGGAATAGGTAGCAGGAAGGCAGCTCGCACGTGTACCTGAAGTCGCTCACGCTCAAGGGATTCAAGTCATTTGCCGACCGCACGGTCATGGTCTTTGACCCCGGCCTCACGGTCGTGGTCGGCCCCAACGGCTCCGGCAAGTCAAACATCTCCGACGCCATCCTGTGGGTCTTGGGCGAGCAGAGCGCCAAGATGCTGCGCGGCCAGGCCATGGAGGACGTGATCTTCTCGGGCTCCTCCGCACGCCAGGCGGTCGGCGTGGCCGAGGTGACGCTGGTGCTCGACAACTCCGACCACACCCTTCCCATCGACTTTTCCGAGGTCGCCATCACGCGAAGGATGTACCGTTCGGGGGAGTCCGAGTACCTCATCAACAACGCGCCCTCGCGCCTGATGGACATCACCGACATCCTGCACGACTCCGGCCTGGGCAAGGAGACGCACTCCATCATCAGCCAGGGCAAGCTCGACTCCATCCTGGCGAGCAGGCCCGAGGACAGGCGCGAGCTCATCGAGGAGGCGGCCGGCATCTCCAAGCACCGCCGCCGCAAGGAGCGCTCGGAGCGCAAGCTGCGCAGCATGGAGGAGCACCTCACCCGTGCCAAGGACATCTCCCGCGAGATCAGCCGCCAGCTGGGACCCCTTGAACGCCAGGTCAACAAGGCAAAGCGCCACCAGGAGCTCAAGACGCAGCTCGCCGACCTCTCCACGACCCTCGCGGTCGATGACCTGCGGCAGCTGCAGGAGCGCTATAACCAGCTCGTGGCGCGTCAGCGCGAGGCCGACGCCGCCGTGGAGCTCGCGCAGTGGCGCCTTGACGAGCGCAGCCACGACCTCGAGAGATACCAGTCCCTCCTCGAGCAGAAGGGCCTCTTTGTCGGGGACCTGGGGGAGCAGCGGCGCCGCATGCAGGACATCCTCGGGCGCATGGACTCCGACATGCGCCTGCTCGAGGAAAAGGGCAAGAACATGGTCTCGCGCCTCTCCGAGATGCGCATGACCCTCTCGTCGAGCGAGAAGCAGCGGGCGGACGCCGCGGCCGAGCTGGAACGCGTCTCGGCGGACCTTGCGGACGCGCGCGTCCGCGCCACCGACCTCCAGGCTCGCCGTGACGAGCTCGAGCGAGAGGCGCGGGCAGCCACCGAGAAGAGGCGGAGCCTCGGCAACCGCCAGGCCCAGCTCACGGCCGACCAGAGGTCCGCGCAGCGCGAGGCCGATGCGGAGACGCTTGCCTATGCCAAGCTCCGCGACCAGATCGCGAGCGCCGAGACCCAGGACCAGATGTACCAGAGCCGCCTCGAGCAGATCGCGGAGCAGATCGCCACGGCAAACGAGGCCCTTGAGGACCGCCTGCGCAGAAAGGGCGAGGTCGAGGGAGAGCTCGATGGCGCGGTGGCCTCGTCCGAGACGTCGGCGGAAGCCATACGCCTCGCACAGGCGGGCCTCTCCCAGGCGCGCACCGAGGAGTCCCAGGCGCGCGAGAAGCTCCAGAACGCCCGCGCCACGCTCTCTGCCCTCGAGGCGGTGGACGTGCAGAGCGCAAACGCCAGCGAGCTCACGGCTGCCCTCGCCTCCAAGTCCGACGGGCTCGTCGAATGCCGCCTGGCAGACCTCATCGAGGCGCCCGCCGAGCTTGAGGACCTCGTCGAGCGGCTCCTTGGTGACGACCTGGCGGCGCTCGTCGTTCCGGACTCGGAGTCCGCCATGACGCTTGCCGCGCGTGCGGAGGGACTCTCGGAGACCTCGGGCAAGGCGACGATCGTGTCGAGGAGTTCCTCTCGTCCCATCGCGGAAGCCGACGCGCCCGGCGTCTCGCTGCTCGAGAGCATCCGCGTTCCCGAAGCGGCGGCCGGCCTCGTGGGCGCCCTGCTGGGGGACGTGCGCGTCGTGCGGGACGCGACCGAGGCGGTGCGCGCCCACGACGCGTACCCCTCGTTCACGTACGTGACGGAATCGGGCGTCTCGGTGCTCTCGGACGGACGCATCGTCATGGGTGGCGGTGCCGACGCCGAGCGGGGCGCGCTCGAGCGCAAGCGCCGCATGCGCATGCTGCGCGATGGCCTCGACGGGCTCGAGAAGGCCCTGAGGGACGCCTCGCAGGCAGTCGCCGAGGCAGAGGCGGGCCTGGCTGACGCCCGTGAGCGCGACGCACGCGTCAAGGGCGACGTCGCCCGGCTGAGGGGCGAGCTCTCGTCGGTGACCGCAGAGATCGGGCGCCTCGAGGCCCAGCGCAACCAGGCCGCCTCGGAGCAGGCCCAGCTCGAGAAGCGCAGGACCGCCGCGTCCGAGAAGGCCGAGGAGGCCCGTCCGCAGATCGAGCGCCACAAGGCCGCCGCCGAGGCGGCGGAGGCGCGGGCGGCCGAGCTCGGAAGGACGCTCGAGGACGTCTCGCGCGAGCGCGGGGCGGCCTCTCGTGCGGAGTCCGACGCGAGCGAGCGCCTTGCGGAGGCCCGGCTCCAGCTTGCCACGATCGTCGAGCGCCGCAACCACCTTGCCGTTCGCGAGGAGGAGCTCGCACGCACCGTCAAGGGCATCGAGCAGCGACGTGTCGCCACGGAGCGCGCCGCGCGCTCGCTCGACGTGCTCCGCCTGCGCGTCGACCCCCTGCACGACCGCTACGAGGCCGTCCAGGAGCGCGCGCTCGACTGGGCGGCGCGCCTGAGGGACCGCAGCCGGCTTGCCGAGGCAGATTCCGACTCGCTCAAGTCGACCATCTCCGAGGCGCGCGAGGCCGTCAACGCGGCGTCCGCCGAGCTCGAGCGCGCCCGCACGGCGGCAAACGACCTCAAGGTCGACATCGGGCGCATCGAGGTGCAGGTGGAGGCGGCGCTCAAGGCCATCACCGCCGATGGGTGGATCTTGGAGGACGCGCTTGCCCTGCCGGCCCCCGACGATCGCGAGGCGATGGAGCGCACCGTCGACAAGCTGCGTCACCAGCTCGCCAACCTCGGCCCCGTCAACGAGGTCGCCATGGACGAGTACCAGAGGCTGAAGGAGCGCTCCGACTACATCGAGGAGCAGGTGGCAGACCTCGAGAGCGCCCGGAAGTCCCTGGCCAAGATCACCAACGCCATCGAGCGTAAGATGCGCCGCCAGTTCCTGGTCATCTTCGACCAGGTCAATGCGAACTTCTCCGAGGTCTTCTCGATGCTTTTCCCCGGAGGGCATGCCTACATCGAGATGACCGACCCCGACCACGTCACGGAGACCGGCATCGAGATCGTCGCGCAGCCCAGGGGCAAGAAGATCCAGAAGATGATGCTCATGAGCGGTGGCGAGAAGTCGCTGACCGCACTTGCGCTGCTCTTTGCCGTGTATCGGACGCGCACGGTTCCGTTCTATGTGTTTGACGAGGTCGAGGCCGCCCTGGACGACTCGAACCTCTCCAAGCTGCTTGACGCCATCGAGCAGCTGAAGGACTCCACGCAGCTCATCGTCATCAGCCACCAGAGGCGGACGATGGAGCAGGCAGACGTGCTCTACGGCGTATCCATGCAGGCTGACGGCGTGAGCCACGTGGTCAGCCAGAGACTTGACCAGGCGACGGGAAAGGTGGTTGAGGCCTAATGGGTCTACGTGATTCGCTGATGCGTGGCCTCACGCGCTCGCGAGAGGCCATTTCAGAGATCTTCTATATGGGTGGCGAGGTCGATGACTCCTTCTGGGAGGACCTCGAGGACACCCTCGTCATGGGCGACATGGGGGCCGAGGTCGCCATGCAGGTGACCGACGACCTGCGCGAGCAGGCGGCCCGCGAGAACCTGCGCACCTCCCGCCAGCTCCGCGAGGCGCTGGCAAAGCGCCTGGCGCAGTCGTTTGCCCCGGCGGGACGCGACCCGTTCCGCTCGCTTCCGCACTGCGTGGTCTTTGTCGGCATCAACGGCGCCGGCAAGACGACGACGGTCGGCAAGCTGGCGAGCGAGGCGCTCGGGCTGGGCATCAAGCCCCTCATCGGCGCCGCCGACACGTTCCGCGCCGCCGCCATCGAGCAGCTCCAGGTCTGGGGCGAGCGCTCGGGCGTCGACGTGATCTGCCGCGACCGCGGCGCCGACCCCGCAAGCGTCTGCTACGAGGTGATGGACGAGGCGGAGCGTCGCGGCTCCGAGCTCGTCCTCATAGACACCGCCGGCCGCCTCCACACCAGCCCCGAGCTCATGCGCGAGCTCGCCAAGGTGGTCAACGTCACGCGCAAGCGCTCGAACATGCCGGTCACGGTGGTGCTCGTGGTCGATGCCACCACGGGGCAGAATGGCCTCAACCAGGCGCGCGAGTTCAACCAGGCGCTCGATCTGGACGGCCTTATCGTCACCAAGCTGGATGGCACCGCCAAGGGTGGTATCGTAGTTGCCATCAGTCACGAGCTCGATCTTCCCATCTGGCGCATCGGCGTCGGCGAGGGAATCGACGACCTGCAGCCCTTTGACGCCCTCGAGTTCTCTCGGGCGCTCGTGGGCGAGACGGAGGTATAGCACATGGCAGTCTTCAGCAGCCTATCAGACCGGCTCCAAGACACCTTTGACCGCCTGCGCGGCAAGGGCCGGCTCACCGAGGACGACATCAACTCGGCCATGCGCGAGATTCGCATGGCCCTTCTCGAGGCGGACGTCAACTACCGCGTCGTGAAGAACTTCGTGTCGGCCTGCAAGGAGAAGTGCATGACGGCGGAGGTGCTGGATTCCCTGACTCCGGCGCAAAACGTCGTGCGCATCGTGCTTGACCAGCTGACCGAGCTCCTGGGCGCGACCGAGTCCAAGCTCGTGCTTCCGCAGAACCGCACGCCCAACGTGATCATGCTCGTCGGCCTGCAGGGATCCGGCAAGACCACGGCGGCCTCCAAGCTCGCCTACCTGCTCAAGAAGCAGGGGAGAAGCCCGCTTCTGGCGGCGTGCGACGTCCACAGGCCCGCAGCAGCCGACCAGCTCGAGACGCTGGGCAAGGAGATCGGCGTCCCCGTCTATCGTGGTGACGGCGTCGATGCCGTCAAGGTGGCGCGCGAGTCCATCCAAAACGCCGTCGACCGCCTCTGCGACGTGGTCATCGTCGACACGGCGGGCCGCCTGCAGATCGACGAGGAGATGATGGCCGAGGCCGTCGACATCAAGAATGCCGTCAAGCCCGACCAGATCCTCATGGTCGTGGACGCCATGACCGGCCAGGACATCGTCAACGTCGTGCGCACCTTCTCAGAGCGGGTCGACTTTGACGGCGTCATCATGTCCAAGCTCGATGGCGACGCCCGCGGCGGCGGCGCGCTGTCGGTTCGCGAGGTCACGGGCAAGCCCATCAAGTTCGTGAGCCAGGGCGAGAAGCCCGACTCGCTCGAGGTGTTCCATCCCGACCGCATGGCCAAGCGCATCCTGGGCATGGGCGACGTGGTGGGCATCATCGAGCAGGCCCAGAAGGTCGCCGACGAGCAGGACATCGCCAACGCGGAGCGCATGCTGCGCGAGGGCTTCACGATGGACGACATGCTCGACCAGATGAACCAGATCCGCAAGATGGGCGGCCTCTC
>CADBRX010000134.1 GCA_902797175.1 uncultured Coriobacteriaceae bacterium
AAGGTAGGTGCGCATGTAGTTGATGAACTGCGGAAAGACGATGCCCGCCTCGCCCACGGCCAGGTCGCGCGCCCAGCGGGTGACCCACTCAAAGGTGACGTAGCCGTCGTAGCCGCTGGCGCGCAGCTCGTCGAACATCTGGTAGAGGGGCAGGTCGCCCTCGCCCATCATGCGGTATTCGATGCGGTCGCCCTTGACGACGGAGTCCTTGACCTGGCAGTAGCGCAGGTGATGGCCGAGGTTTGCCACCGTGGTCTTGGGGTCCTCGCCCTGGAAGCGGTACGGGTGGTGCATGTCCCAGAGCGCTCCCACGCTGTCCATGCCGACCGCGTCGAGCACGCGGGCCAGGCGCGCGGTGTCGGCGTATTCCGAGGTGGTCTCGATGAGCACCGTCACGTCGTAGACCTGCGCGATCTCGCCCAGGTACTTGAGGAGCGAGACGACGTAGTCATCGTCCACGTAGCCCACCGGGTGGATGTCGCGGGAAAGGAGCACGCGCACGAAGGGGGTGCCCATGTCGCTTGCGAGCTCGATGTAGCGCGTGACCTCGTTGATGTTGTCCTCGCGCAGGCTGTCGTCGGCCAGCTCGCAGTTGGACGAGAAGCACGGGATCTCGAGGCCCAGGCGCTCGAGCTGCGCGCGCGTGCGGGCGCGGCGGTTAGGGTGGAAGGGCGGCGTGGACGGGGCGAAGGCGCGGCCCTGGACGCCGCGGATCTCGATGCCGTCAAAGCCCAGGTCCTTGGCCATGGGGTAGACGTCGAGCCACGAGTATGACGGGCAGCCGATGGTAGAGAATGCGAGCTTCATGCGAGGGACTCCTGTCTTCGCTGAATCTGTGAGTTTGGGAGTGGGGCGCCGACAGGGCGGCAATGCACACGGTTAAGGGCGCGACCGCTTGCTCGCGGAAGCGCCTAGCTAAGAAGCAGGAGGGCCAGGAGGCTGGTGGTGTGTGCATGCATTTCCATGTGGAGAGTTATACCACCTGATTTGCGCACGTGACCAACCGTTACCCACCTGTACACGAAAGGGTAACGTTGACTCACAAGGGTCCCACCCCTACGTATCGGCGATACGTAGGGGTGGGACCCTTTCGTATCGGCATGTTGAGATGATGTTGTGATTCATATATAGTAGATTCTTAATTCATATTTTAAGGGAGGCACCATGCCACACGGAGCAAGAAAGAAGGGCGACTCGGGCTTCTATCACGTGGTCCCCAAGGGGATTGCGGACCAGATCATCTTTGAGAACGACATTGATCGGCGCTACTACCTCAAGCTTCTCCGAGAAGCAAAGGAGAAGACCGGCCTACGCGTACACGCCTACTGCCTCATGAGCAACCACGTCCATCTCGTTGTGGAAGACGTGGCGGACCGCCTTGCCGAGGCGATGAAATACCTACACGAGCGCTATGCCATGATGTTTGCCGAAAAGATTGGCCGTACGGGCGGCATCTTCCGAAAGCATTGCTGGAGCGAGCCCATCGATACGGACGAGCACTTTCTAAGTGCCGTTCGATACGCGCACGCCAATCCTGCGGCTGCTGGCATTTGTCCAGCCTCCGCCTACGACTGGAGCAGCGCGAAGGATTACCTTGGACGCCTCGGCCTAGCCGACACATCCTTGGCCCTCGAAATGCTCGGCGGGCGCGAGGGCTTCATCAAGTTCAGCGCGGCCACCAACTCGACCGCCCTTCCCTTCCCAGGCAGCAAGCTCAAGGCGCATCTCACGGACGAAGAGGCTGCGCACATTGCCGTGGAGGTACTTGGCCGCGATAACGTCAACCTCGCCAAGGCGGATGATGCATTGCGAAATGATGCTGTCACTCTTCTCAAGCGCCGAGGATTCTCCGTCCGGCAGACCTCTCGGATTTGCGGCATCAGCACAGGCTGTATCCAGCGCATCATCAAAGGAGCAACGTGATACGTAGGGGTGGGACCCTTTCGTATCGCACGATACGAAAGGGTCCCACCCCTACGTATCCCACCCCTACGTATCAGATCAGGCCGTCGCGCTTGTCGTGGTCGGCGACCTCCTTGGCCGCCAGCTCCTCGTCGCGCTTGCGGATGGCCACGCGCCGGATCTTGCCGTTGACGGTCTTGGGCAGCTCGTCCACGTAGTCGATGATGCGCGGGAACTTGTACGGCGCGGTCTCGCGCTTGACGTAGGTCTGCAGCTCCTTGGTGAGCTCGGGCGTCCCCTCAAATCCCGGCGCTAGCACGATGGTCGCCTTCACGGCCTTGCCGCGCACCGGGTCGGGCACACCGGTGACGGCGCACTCGCGCACGGCCGCATGCTGCAGCAGCACGCTCTCGATCTCGGTCGGCCCAATGCGGTAGCCGGAGCTCTTGATCACGTCGTCGTTGCGGCCCACGTACCACAGGTAGTTGTCCTCGTCACGCCACGCCGTGTCGCCCGTGTGGTACCAGCCGTCATGGATGGCCTCGGCGGTCTTCTCGGGATTGCGGTAGTAGCCGATCATGATGCCCTCGGGCTTGTGGTCCTCCGGGTAGCGGATGCAGATCTCGCCCGTCTCGCCGTCCTCGCACTCGGTGCCGTCCTCGCGCAGCACGCGGATGTCGTACAGCGGCACGATCTTGCCCATCGAACCCGGCCGCGGCTTGGACCCATTGAGGTTCGCCACCGTGAGCGGCGTCTCGGTCTGGCCAAAGCCCTCGTAGATGGTCAGCCCCGTGTGCTCCTTCCAGAAGTCGTATAGGTCGGGGTTGAGCGCTTCGCCCGCCGTCGTGCAGTACACGAGCGAGTTCAGGCGATACCGGCTGATATCGGCCTGCATCATCAGGCGATACATCGTCGGCGGGCAGCACAGCGTCGTCACGCCGTAGCGATCAATCAGCCCCAGGATGTCGTCGGCGTGGAAGCGGTCGAAGTCGTACGTGAAGACGCACGCCTCCATCGTCCACTGGCCATAGAACTTGCCCCACACGGCCTTGCCCCAGCCCGTGTCGGCGATGGTGAAGTGCAGGCCGTCGTCGCCCACCACGTTGTGCCAGAGCTTGGCGGTGATGGTGTGGGCCAGCGCGTAGGTGTAGTCGTGCAGCACCATCTTGGGGTTGCCCGAGGTGCCGGACGAGAAGTACATGATCATGGGCTCGTTCACCGTCGTGGCGATGCGCCCCCAGAAGTCGCTCGCAGCGCGCACGCCCGAGTTGAAGTCGACCCAGCCCTCGCGATGGGTGGTCAGCTCGCAGATGTGCTCGGGGCCGGAGAGCGCGCGGTGGCGGCTCGGCTCAAAGCTCGGCTCGCTCACCTGCAGGCCCGCGCCGCCTGCCGCAACCAGGATCTTGATCTGCAGCTCAGGGCAGTTGGGGGCCACCGCGTCGCACACGTCGGCGATGGCGCCGGCGTCCGTGCAGACCACGGCCTTGATGCCGGCGGCCTGCAGGCGGTACTCCAGGTCGTGCTCGCGCAGCATGAAGGTGGCAGGCACCAAGAGCGCGCCGATCTTGTGTAGCGCCAGCGCGCAGATCCAGAACTGGTAGTGGCGGCGGAGGATGACCAGCACCGCGTCGCCCTTGCGGATGCCCTGCGCCACCAGGAAGTTTGCGCACTTGTCGGACCAGTACTTCATCTCGCCGAAGGTAAAGCGGTGCTCCTCCCCCTCCGGGTTGCACCACAGCATCGCGGGGCGCTCGGGCTCCACCGTGGCGATGTCGTCCACCACGTCGTATGCCCAGTTGAAGGTCTCGGGATAGTGGAGGGAGATGTGCGCGATCTGGCCGTTGCGGTCGCGACTTTCGGAAAGGTAGTTTTCGCTGAGGTAGCGCATGGGTGTGGTTTCCTTTGCAAAGAGATTCGTCGGCAGCGGGCGGCATGCATGGCCAGACCCCTGCGTCAGCCGACGCGCGTGGTCAGTATTGGGTTAACGGCACCGTCCGCAGGAAGGCGGGCGATGCCTAGATAATCTCTTTGCGCTCGGGGTCAAAGACCACGGCCAGGATCTGCGCGTCCTCGCCGCCGATGGCGATCATGCCGTGGCCACGGCCGGAGTCGTAGTACAGCGTGTCGCCGGCGCTGACCTCTTCGAAGTGGTCCTCAAAGCGGAAGCGCAGGCGGCCCTTGAGGACAAAGTCCATCTCCTGGCCCTCGTGGTACGAAAGGTGGATGGGCTCGTTCTGGCTCTGAGGCTGGTAGGGCACATCGACCAGGAACGTCTCGCCCAGGCGGTTCTTGAAGTGCGGCGCCTTGTGCAGGTAGTGGAAGTCGGTATGGCGCTCGAGTGGCAGACCCTCGCCCTGACGGACGATCTCGTAGTGCTTGAGCCGCGGGCTCTCACCGGTCAGCAGCTCGACCACGTCGACGCCGAACTTCTTGGCGCACTTGTAGACGAAGGTGAAGGTCAGGTCCATGTCGCCGCTCTCGCGCGCGGCGTACTCCTGGGGCGAACGGCCGGTCGCGGCAGCCATGTCCTCGATGGTGAGGTCGTTGTCCTCACGCAGCGAGCGGATGCGGTTGGCGACGTCCTTGCGATTCTGCAGGTTGGCGGGCTCCATGGTGGTTCCTCTTCCTTTGGATACGTTGGAGACACTCTATCACTGCTGAAGCTCGAAATGGTCGTCACGTAACGTGCGCGAGACAAACGGCCGATACGAAAGGGTGGGACCCCTACGTATCACTTGATACGTAGGGGTCCCACCCTTTCGTATCGGGTATCCCCTTTTAGTCGAGAAGCTCTTCCTCGTTGCGCTCGACCTGGCTCAGCAGGTCCTGCAGCGAGCCCAGGTCCTCGTTGATGATCTGGTCGCTGATGAGCGAGTCGTCGCTGCCGCCGATGAGCTCGTCGTCATCGTAGGTGCGCTTGGACGGCGCGGCCGTGCCGAGCATGATGTCGTCGCCCGCGTCAGGCGAGAACACCATGTTGAGCAGCTGGGAAAGATCCTCGCTGTCGGCCTCGTCCTCGTCCGGCTCCAGGATGTAGAGCAGGCCGCGGGCCTCGAGGCCGTCGCGCAGCTCCTCGATCGCCTTGGCGCCGATGCCGTCGATGCGCAGCAGGTCGTCCTCGGTCTTGCCGATGAGGTCGCCCACCGTC
>CADBRX010000135.1 GCA_902797175.1 uncultured Coriobacteriaceae bacterium
CAAGCTGGCCGGCGGTGTTGCCGTCATCAAGGTTGGCGCTGCTACCGAGGTTGAGCTGAAGGAGATCAAGCACCGCATCGAGGACGCGCTGCAGGCTACGCGCGCGGCTGTCGAGGAGGGCATCGTCGCCGGTGGCGGCGTGGCGTTCCTCGCTTCCGCCAAGGCGCTTGACGGCGTCCAGGTTGCTGACGAGGACGAGAAGATCGGCGTCGAGATCATCCGCAAGGCTCTTGCCGCGCCCGTGCGCACCATCGCCAACAACGCTGGCTTCGAGGGCTCCGTCGTGGTCGAGAAGATCAAGGGCCTGCCTGAGGGCCAGGGCCTCAACTCCGCCAATGGCGAGTGGGGCGACATGATCGAGATGGGCGTCCTCGACCCCGTCAAGGTCACCCGCACCACGCTGCAGAACGCCGCCTCCGTCGCTTCGCTCATCCTCATCACCGAGGCCACGGTTTCCGATGAGCCCAAGGACACCACCATCGAGGAGGCCATCTCCGCTGCTGCCGCTGCCGGCGGCCAGGGCGGTGGCATGTACTAATCGTTGCGCTGGGCCGCTGCCCCGCAAAACATGCAATTGTCCTTAGAAGGGGGACTGAGCGCAGGCTCAGTCCCCCTTTCTGCAAATTGTCTGCTTAGTTTGCGGGGTACCGACACCTGCCTGCCGCCTGCCTGAGGTCAAGTCGCTATTGTTGGTACAATCAGAGGTTGTGACTCGCGCGCATACGAGGGGAGGGGCATGGCCGAGCAGCGTGACATCATTGATGACCTCATCGACATCCAAGAAAACTGGGCGGCGCTGTCCAACCCGTTGGGCGGGATGATCGACACCCTCGCGGCCGATCCGAGCAAGGTCAAGACGTGGAACCCTGGCGAGTACAAGGAGACTCCGCGTACCAACTCGGTGACATGCCTTCGTGTCACATCGCATTCCGAAGAGGTGTGTGGCGCCTGCCTGGAGGTTTGTCCCACGGCCGCGATCGAAATCGATCCTGTGCGCAAGAAGGTTTCGGTTACGGAGGACTGTCGCAAGTGCGGGCTGTGCTCCGCCGTTTGTCCGACAGGGACCTTCCTCACCACCAAGCTGACGGCAAAGGTGCTCTACGACCGCGTGGCGCGCGTTGCCAGCGCCTACGAGAAGGCCTATGTGACGTGCACGCGGGCCCTCGGTCGCCTTCCTAAGGCAAACGAGGTCGTGCTTCCCTGCGTGGGCGCGCTTTCCACCGACGTGTGGTTTGCGCTCCTTGCCGATTACCGCAACCTGAGCGTGTACCTGCCCCTTGGCGTCTGCGACCGCTGCAGGACCATTACAGGCGAAGAGGCATATGCCGACCAGATTGGCCAGGCGGAGGAACTGAGCGGCAACTCCGTCGACCTCGACGTCGACGAGGCGGAGCTGACGCATGAGTACACCCGTGCGTACAAGCGCAGCCAGTTTGTGAGCAACATGGCCCGGTCGGGTGCCATCGTCGCGACGGGTGGCGTACCCTTGCTTGCGGGGGCTCAGGCGGTCGCCAAGCGCATCAAGGACCACAGCCAGCAGCTCCTTGAGGTGCAGAGGCAGCTCGAGACGGCCGTTGGCTCAAAGACCGACCAGAGCAAGCGTCGCGTCCTCACGCAAGGCCGCAAGCTGGTCGTTGCTGCGCTGCAAAAGCATCCCGAGCTTGCGGAGAACTTCCACCTGGACATCCCCGCATGCGACTGGTCGCTCTGCACCATGTGCGGAGAATGCACAAACGCCTGCCCTGTTCACGCGTGCGAGATCGATGCGGGAGGTCGCTTCTCGGTCGAGGCCGCATACTGCATCAACTGCAAGGCCTGCATGTACGTGTGCCCCGAGTGCGCCATAGAGATGGTCCCGTGCGACCCCCAGGAACTGGTCATACCCGATCCCGAGGCAGAGCGTCTGGCCGAGCGCCGTGCCGAGCTGGCGCAAAAGAAGCAGGAGGCGCGCGAGCGCATGAAGAAGGGGCTTGACGCCGTAGAGCGCCTGGCAGAAGACTGATTGGGCCCTTCTTTGGGTGGTCAGCAAGACGGTGAGGCAGGTTCGACCTGCAAGAGATTTTGGAGATGAGAGCGTGGCACTTTCAATTGGCATCGTGGGTCTTCCCAATGTGGGCAAGTCAACCCTCTTCACGGCACTGACGCGCAAAGGTGGCCTGGCTGCCAACTACCCCTTTGCGACCATCGATCCCAATGTGGGCATCGTGGACGTGCCGGATGAGCGCCTGCAGGCTTTGGCAGACATCGTCCACCCTGGGCGCATCGTTCCCGCCACGGTCGAGTTCGTTGACATCGCAGGCCTGGTGAAGGGTGCGAGCGAGGGAGAGGGCCTGGGCAACCAGTTCCTCGCCAACATTCGCGAGACCGATGCCATCTGCGAGGTCGTGCGCTTCTTCTCGGATCCCGATGTCATCCGTCACGAGAGCAGCCACGACCCCGAGAGCGACATGGACACCATCCAGACCGAGCTTGTCCTTGCTGACCTCGGAACGCTCGAGAAGGCCATTCCCAAGCTGGAGAAGGAGGCGCGCCGCGACAAGGCCAATGCGCCCAAGCTTGCCATCGCCAAGCGTCTGCAGGAGTGGCTGAACGAGGGCAACCGCGCCGCTGACCTCGACATGACCGACGAGGAGCGCGCAGCGGCACATGACCTCTTCCTGCTCACCATGAAGCCCATCCTCTACGTGGCAAACGTCGACGAGGACGCTCTGGGAGACGAGCTTCCCTCCATCAACGGTGCCGAGGTAGTCCCCATCAGCGCCAAGGTGGAGTCGGAGCTCATCGAGCTCGATCCTGAGGACGCTGCCGTGTTCCTGTCTGACCTTGGTCTGGAGAAGAGCGGCCTCGAGACGCTCGCTCAGGCCGCATACAAGCTCCTGGGCCTCCAGAGCTACTTCACGGCAGGCGAGATGGAGGTCAAGGCCTGGACCATCCCCGTCGGTGCCAAGGCACCGCAGGCTGCCGGCGTCATTCACTCAGACTTTGAGAAGGGCTTCATCAAGGCGGAGGTCTGCAGCTATGAGGACTATGTCACGCTCGGCGGCGAGGCTGGCTGCAAGGAGGCCGGTCGCCTGAGGATGGAGGGCAAGGAGTACGTCGTCCAGGACGGCGACGTCATGCACTTCCGCTTCAACGTCTAGCGCCAGCTCCGCTCTATCGGGAATCGTCGCGTCCTACGCCCACTGTGCAATAGGTGCCGTTCCCGTTAAGCAAGCATGAAAAAGCTATAGAAAGTCAAGGTTCCGCTCCGTCAGAGTGTTTTAATGCTGTCCGTAAAACGGATTCCTCCGGGAGGAGGCTGAAGGGAGTCCGTTAGCGCCTGGACCGTAGTTGGTTGACGAGGATGGCAGTTATCGAAAGACTCGGCGGATGCTGTCACGGCTGCAGTGAGTCGTAAGGAAGAGAAGAAAAAGCAGAATCAAAACTGTAACAGAGGCTCTTCTGGCACTGAAAACTGAAGTCTACGCGACCTAGTCGCCAAAAAGGAGAACAACATGCGCGTTATCATTCAGGAAGACTACGACAAGATGTGTCTGTGGGCTGCCCACTACATTGCCGACAAGATCAAGAACCACAAGGAAGACCGTCCGTTCGTCCTGGGCCTCCCCACCGGTTCGAGCCCCATCGGCGTCTACAAGGAGCTTGCCCGCATGAACCAGGCCGGCGAGCTTTCGTTTGCCAATGTCGTGACGTTCAACATGGATGAGTACGTGGGTCTCGACCACGACCATGACCAGAGCTACTGGTACTTCATGCACGACAACTTCTTCAACCACCTGGTCGACATGAAGCCCGAGAACATCAACATCCTTAACGGCATGGCTGAGGATCCCGAGGCCGAGTGCGCCGCATACGAGGAGAAGATCGCCTCCTACGGCGGCATCGACCTGTTCATGGGTGGCATCGGCGTCGACGGTCACATCGCCTTCAACGAGCCCTTTACCTCGCTTGCTTCTCGTACGGGCCTGCGTGCTCTGACCACCGACACCCGCATCGTCAACTCCCGCTTCTTTGGCAACGACCCCGAGAAGGTCCCTGCGTACGCCCTTTCCGTGGGCGTCGGCACCGTCACCGACTCCAAGGAGGTCCTGATCCTCATCAACGGCCACAACAAGGCTCGCGCCCTGGCCCACACCGTCGAGGGCGGTGTCAGCCACAAGTGGACCTGCTCTGCCCTGCAGATGCACAACGGCGCCATCATCGCTTGCGACGAGGCTGCCTGCGGCGAGCTGACCGTTGATACGTACAAGTACTTCCTTGACATCGAGAAGGACCAGAGACTCTAGGACACCATCATGTATACAATCGAAGATCTTTACGACCTTGACCACACCCTGGCCAAGGACTTCCTCCTGCAGTTTACGTATCCCTGGGAGGCGCTCGCGGGCATCAAGGAGTTCATCTTGACCCTTGGCCCCACGCTTGGCGAGGACTATGAGGAAGTGCAGCCCCAGGTGTGGGTGCACAAGAGCGCAACGGTGTTCCCGTCTGCCTACCTTGGGGCTCCGTGCATCATCGGACCCAACACCGAGGTGCGCCACGGCGCATTCGTGCGCGGCTCTGCGCTGGTAGGCGCCAACTGCGTCGTGGGCAACTCCGTGGAGCTCAAGAACGTCATTCTGTTTGACAACGTGCAGACGCCTCACTACAACTACGTGGGAGACTCCATTCTGGGCCACTACAGCCACATGGGAGCCGGCAGCATCACCTCCAACGTGAAGGCCGACAAGCAGCTCGTGGTGGTGCACAACGGCACGGAGCAGATCGAGACGGGCATCAAGAAGTTTGGCGCCATGCTCGGTGACCATGTGGAGGTCGGCTGCAACGCGGTCCTCAACCCCGGTACGGTCATTGGCCGCTGGAGCAACGTCTATCCCACGTCGTGCGTACGCGGCGTCGTGCCTGAGCACTCCATCTTCAAGAACAGTGGCGACATCGTGCAGAAGCACGAGGAGTAGGGGCGTGACGCATGGGAAAGTATTTCGGAACCGATGGCTTTCGTGGCGAGTCCAACAAGGACCTGACATTTGAGCATGCCATCATGATCGGCCGCTACCTTGGCTGGTACTACGGTGCGCGCCTGGGCAAGAAGGCAAAGATCGTCATCGGAAAGGATACGCGCCGCTCTTCCTACATGTTTGAGTACGCGCTCTGCACCGGCCTCATGGCGAGCGGTGCCGACGCCTACATTATGCACGTGACGACGACGCCGTCCGTCTCCTACATCTGCAGCAGGGATGACTTTGACTGCGGCATCATGATTTCGGCTTCGCATAACCCGTTCTACGACAACGGCATCAAGCTGCTCAACGGCAACGGCGAGAAGATGGACGAAGAGACCATCCTCAAGGTCGAGGACTACATTGACGGCAAGGTCGAAATTCCTGTGGCAGAGCGCGCAGAAATCGGCCGCACGGTCGACTTCGTGGCGGGGCGCAACCGCTATATTGGTCACCTGATCAGCATGAACAAGTTCAGCTTCAAGGGCATCAAGGTGGGCCTGGATGTGGCAAACGGCTCGGCTTGGCAGATCGCCAAGCACGTGTTTGACGCCCTGGGTGCAAAGACCTACGTCATGAGCGACGCTCCCGACGGCCTCAACATCAACACCGACTGCGGCAGTACGCACATCGAGCACCTGCAGAAGTTTGTCGTTGACAATGGCCTTGACGTGGGCTTTGCCTATGACGGCGACGCTGACCGCTGCATCGCGGTCGACGAGAACGGCAACGTCGTAACGGGCGACCACGTGCTGTACATCTACGGCCTGTACATGAAGGAGCGCGGAAAGCTCATCAACAACAAGGTCGTCACCACCGTCATGAGCAACTTTGGCCTCTACAAGGCGCTTGACCTCGTGGGCATCGAGTATGACAAGACCGCCGTGGGCGACAAGTACGTGTGGGAGAACATGGCTGAGACCGGCAACTGCATCGGCGGCGAGCAGTCTGGCCACATCATCTTCTCCAAGTACGAGACGACGGGCGACGGCATTCTGACAAGCCTCAAGATCATGGAGGTCATGATTGCTAAGGGCAAGCCCCTAAGCGAGCTGGCGGCGCCGGTGGTGTTCTATCCCCAGGTGCTGAAGAACGTCCGCGTGAAGAGCAAGCCTGAGGCCCAGAATAATCCGGATGTCCAGGCTGCCGTCCAGAAGGTCGCGGATGAGCTTGGGGACGAGGGCCGCATCCTCGTGCGTGAGTCGGGCACCGAGCCCGTCATCCGCGTCATGGTCGAGGCTGGCTCTGACGAGGTGTGCGAACGCTACGTCGACAGCGTCATAGACGTCATCACGGCAAAGGGGCATCTCGCCTAGCGAGTACCGTTAAATAAGCGGAAAAGAAAGGAAGCCGGCTCGTAACGTTACGAGCCGGCTTCCTGCTTGTGTGGCGCTAAGAACTGTCGCCAAGAGTTCCTAGTAGTAAACCTGATCCAGGCCAAGGATGACGATCACGTTGGCGTTGGTCGGGTAGGAGCCATCATTGGAGATGATGGTCGGGTTGCCGCCGAGGACATCCGCGATGGCCTTTGCCTTGCTCTCTGAGTCATCGCCGTTGTAGACGATGACGGTGTAGTCCCACATGCTCGCCGCCGAGTCCGCGGTGGCCTCGAAGCCCCGTGAGGAGAGGTCCTCAGCCACGCCGGTGGCAAGGCCGTCGTAGTCCGTTCCGTTCAGGACCGAGACCGTTCCGCTGTAGTCAGGCTCGTTTTCGGCAACGACGCTACCGCCATACTGCTGCTCTCCCGTGGTGCTGATGGAGCCTGCGATGCCTGCGGTGAAGTCGTCCTCCTCGCTTGCATACGGCGGAAGACCCGCATCGACGCGCCTCATCATTTCCTGCCACGCCTCCGTGTCGCAGATCTCGTACCAGAGGTCGTCGTAGTAGGTGGAGATGGTGGGCTCCTGGCCAGAATAGAAGTTCTCGTCGATGTTGATGTCCTTCATCTGGGCGGCAAGGCCCAGGATGGTGCCCAGGTCCATGTCGGTCGTGACGTAGTCCGCAAGGGTGGAGATGGTTCCCGACATGGTGACCAGGTCGCTCGCAAGAATCTTGCGTGCAATGGCGGAGATGACCATGCGCTGGTTGGCGGCACGGTAGAAGTCGCCGCCACCATATTCGTCGTAGGCATGGCGAGAGCGGCAGAGCATGAGCGCGTCCCAGCCGTTGAGGTGATGGGTGCCAGCCGAAAGCTCAAGGCCGGTGAAATCGGGGTCGCTGATGGGGACGGGAAGGGTGACGTCGATGCCGCCAATCTTGTCGACGATGGCGACAAAGGCATCAAAGTCGATCTCAGCGTAGTGCGAGATGGGTACGCCGGCAAACTCCTGCACGACCTCGACCATGTAGCTGGGACCGCCATAGCTGTACGCGGAGTTGATCTTGGACTGGCCGTTATAGCCCATGTCGACGTAGGTGTCGCGCGGGATGGAGACGAGCGTGACCTTGACGTCCTGCGGGTCGATGCGCGCAAGGATGATGGTGTCGGCGCGGTAGTTCCAGTACTCCTCGCCTTCTTCCTCAACGCGCTCCTCGCCCTTGTCGACACCCAAGAGAAGCATGTAGAACGGATCGCTCGGCTTGTCGCGCTCCGCAAGGATGCTCAGGAGGTCCTGGTTTGCCCCTGCGGTGAGGCGCTGGTTGATGTTGTTGATGTATGCCCATGCGAGTCCGCCGAAGCCCAGGAGAGCGACAAGGAACACCACGAGGATGCTCCTCAGGATGGTGCGGCGTGTGCCCTTGCGGCGCATGGCGGAATAGTGGGCGACAGAGTTATTGCGCGAGAGGGGAGAGCTTGCACCCTCCGCCTCGTCTTCAATGATGTCAGCGCTCGATGCGTGGCGCGCGCCAATCAGACTCGACTGCTTGCTGTGCTCGGCGCTCGTGATGGCTCTATGCTTTGCTGCGGCCAAGAGTCCCCCTTGATCGTGGAGGCGTGCGCCTCCCCTGTGTTGGGCTGTTCATTCCCATTTGGAGCGTCCGTTTGAGGCTGCTCCATAGACTTCCGTATTTTCCGCCAAAGGGATGCCTAGCACAACTCACATCTTGCCGTATCCACACAAGCACAAGATTGCTTGGCATGTTTTACCTGCGACTTATGACAATTTCATACGGTCGGCACGAAGAGGTTACGAGATGTGTGCGCGTCAGAAATGCTACCGACAGCTGACCTATCATGTGATGGTTCTCATTGGGTGGGAGCTTGGGGGTAACTATGGAGGTTGTCCATCCCAGACAGTTTGTTGCGGTTCTCGACTTTGGCGCCCAGTATGGCCAGCTCATCGCTCGTCGTGTGCGTGACTTACACGTGTATTCCGAGCTGGTGCCTTGCGACATCAGTGCTGCAGAGCTTGCCCAGATGGCGCCATCGGCGCTCATTCTTTCGGGCGGTCCTGCCAGCGTCTATGCCGAGGATGCCCCGCGTGTGGACCCAGCCATCTTTGACCTGGGCCTTCCCGTTCTGGGCTTTTGTTATGGGCACCAGATTATGGCGGTGACGCTGGGCGGTGAGGTCGCGCATGCCGAGAAGGGCGAGTATGGCCCGGCGGAGCTGGTGCGTGACGGCTCGTCTGAGCTCTTGATGTCCACGCCGGGTGAGCAGACCGTGTGGATGAGCCATCGCGACGCGGTGAGCCGCGTACCCGATGGCTTTACTGTCACGGCTCATACCGACGTCTGTCCCATTGCGGCCATGGAATGCGCGGAGCGCAAGCTGTACGCCACGCAGTTCCATCCCGAGGTGCGCCACAGCGCCTATGGCCGCCGCATGCTCGAGAACTTCCTCTTTGGTGTCTGCCGTCTGGAGCCCAGCTGGACCATGGAGGGCATCATCGAAGCAAAGGTCGCGCAGATCCGTGAGCAGGTGGGCAAGGACCGTGTGATTCTGGGCCTGTCGGGTGGCGTGGACTCCAGCGTGGTGGCAGCGCTGGTTCACCGTGCGATTGGCGACCAGCTTACCTGCGTCTTCGTGAACCATGGCATGCTCCGCGCTGGCGAGCCCGAGATGGTGGAAGAGGTCTTCCGCGACCAGTTCAACATGCCGCTCGTGCACGTGCATGCCGAGGAGCGCTATGCGCAGCTGCTTGCGGGCGTCATTGATCCTGAGGAGAAGCGCCGCCGCATTGGCACCGAGTTCTGGCGCGTCTTCTTTGAGGAGGCGCAGCGGTTGGACGGCGTGCGCTGGATGGCACAAGGGACCATCTACCCTGACATCATCGAAAGCGGCGCGCGCAAGACGGGCGGCAAGGCCAGCACCATCAAGAGCCACCACAACCTGATTCCCTTCCCCGAAGGCGTGCACTTTGACCTCATTGAGCCCTTGGACCACTTCTTCAAGGACGAGGTGCGCGAGCTGGGCGTGGCGCTG
>CADBRX010000136.1 GCA_902797175.1 uncultured Coriobacteriaceae bacterium
CGGCCGGCGCGGTAGCACGCGGTGCAGAAGCTGGGGATGTGCTCGCACTCCATGAGCCAGCGGATGACCTCGTCGAGCGTGCGCTGGTCGGACACGTCGAACTGCTCGGTGTCGGTGGGGCGGATCTCCTCGGTGTAGCCACCAACGCTGGTGCGCGAGCCGCCACTAATCTGCGAGATGCCCAGCTGGAGCGCGGCCTCGCGCACGCGCTGGTTCTCGCGCGTGGAGATGATCATGCCGGTGTAGGGCACGGCCAGGCGGATGAGCGCGATGATCTTGAGGAACATCTCGTCGGTGAGCGAGTTGTCAAACTCCGTGGGGTCGATGTCGTCGGCTGGCTTCACGCGCGGCACCGAGATGGTGTGCGGGCCCACGCCGTTCACAGCCTCGAGGTGCTCGGCGTGCATGAGCAGGCCGGCGAACTCGTAACGGTAGCCATCCAGGCCAAAGAGCACGCCCAGGCCCAGGTCGTCGATGCCGCCCTGGAACGCACGGTCCATGGCCTCGGTGTGCCAGTTGTAGTCGTGCTTGGGTCCCCACGGGTGCAGCTGCAGGTAGTTCTCCTTGTGGTAGGTCTCCTGGAAGAGGATGTAGGTGCCAATCTCGGCCTCCTTGAGCATGCGGTACTCGTCCACCGTGGTGGCTGCGATGTTCACGTTGACGCGGCGGATGGCGCCGTTCTTGTGCTTCACGGAGTAGATGGTGTGGATGGAGTCGAGGATGTACTCGATGGGGTTGTTGATCGGATCCTCGCCCGCCTCGATGGCCAGGCGCTTGTGACCCATGTCCTGCAGCGCGATGACCTCGTCGCGGATCTGGTCCTGGGTGAGCTTGACGCGCGGGATGGTCCTGTTGATAGCGTGATACGGGCAGTAGAGGCAACCGTTGATGCAGTAGTTCGAGAGGTAGAGCGGGGCAAAGAGCACGATGCGGTTGCCGTAGTAGGCCAGCTTGATCTTACGCGCAAGGTCGAAGATGCGCTTGTTGACCGCGGGGTCGTCGCAGGCGAGCAGGACAGATGCCTCGCGGTGCGAGATGATCGAGCAGTGGTCCTTGTCGGGGTGCAGATTGGGCTCGCACTTCTTGAGAATCTGCTCGATCAGCTCCATGTCGTTCTTGTGCTCGTCGGCATAGGCAAGCGTGTCAAGAATCTCCTGGTGGTTGATGAACTCGTCCGCGCAATGGGACTTGGGGTCGTAGATGTAACTCACGATGGTTCCTCTCTCTTCTGGCTCGGGTCCCCACCCTCGCCGTTAGATCTCCTATGAGATCCGGGGGTCTCCCCGGTCTGTCACCACGTTGTAGCCTGCACGCGCGAGGTGCCTCTTCAGGCTGCGAAGGCTTTCGGCAGCTTCGTCTCCCGTGCTGGTCTTGTTGTCGTAGAGCAGGTACTTGGAGCGCACATCTCCCGGCGACAGGTTGGGCATCACCACGTTGGCGCCGGCCTCCATGCCCAGCTCGCGGCCACGCGGGTCGATGGTACCGAGCGCCGTGGTGGCGGGAAGCAGGATGCCCGGCTTGATGAGCCGGATGATGGAGAGCAGCCCGAGGGTCTGCTCGAGCGTTCCCGCAGGCTCGTCCGCGAAAGGTGTGGCGTGGTGCGGCACGAAGGGTCCAATACCGCACATCTCGGGCTGGAACTCCTGAATGAAGGCCAGGTCGCGAGCAAGGTCCGCAGGGGTCTGGAAGGGGCTACCCACCATGAAGCCCGCGCCAACGGCATAGCCCAGCTCGCGCAGGTCGCGCAGGCACTGCATGCGATGCTCCCAGCTCATCCCTGCCGGATGCAGCCGCGCGTAGTGCTCGGGATTTGCCGTCTCGTGGCGGAGCAGATAGCGGTCGGCGCCGGCCTCGCGGAGTCGTGCGTAGCTCTCGTAGCTGCGCTCCCCCACCGAGAGGGTCACCGCGCAGTCGGGATGAGCCTCCTTGAGTGCGCGCACGATGGAACAGAGCAGCTCGTCGGTGAAGTGCCGATCCTCACCACTCTGCAACACGAAGGTGCGGAACCCCAGCTCATAGCCCATGTCGGCGCACGAGAGGATCTGCTCGGGCGTCAACCGGTAGCGCTCGCAGCCCGTGTTTGACGCACGTATGCCGCAATACAGGCAGTCATTCTTGCAGTAGCTCGAGAACTCGATGAGCCCACGGACGAACACATCATGCCCGTAGATGGGCTCGCGCGCCTCACGTGCGAGTGCGGCAAGATGTGCGCGCACCTCTTCGTCAAGATGATCGACCAGGTATTCATACTCATCCAAGGCGAGGCCATGCTCGCCTGCGAGCTTGTGGACAAGCTCGCCCGCTTTGGTATCCATGTACGAGAGGCCCTAGGCGCCTGTGACGAAGTTGGAGTAGGCCGTCTTGGCGCTCACGCCAGGCAGACTGCCGATCTTTCCCGAGAGGGCGGCGCTGGTGTCCTGCGGGGCGTCGATCGCGATGCTGATGACGTTGATGCCCTTGGCGCGGTACGGGATGCCCATGCGGCCGATGATATAGCGGCCGTACTCATGCAGGATTTCGTTGAGCTTATCTGCCGAGGAATCGTCCTCGACGATGATGCCGATCACGGCCACACGTGTCTCCATAAGGCTCTCCTTCGCTTCGGGCACATACCCTCGTGTCAGGTGGCACAGTCTGCTAACTATAGCATGGACACACGGCCTGCCTCATAGCTCCTCTGCAAGGTATCGGCCCGTCACACTCTGCGCACAAGCAGCCACGTCATCAGGCGTTCCGGCGCACACGATGCGGCCGCCAGCCTCTCCCCCACCGGGACCCATGTCGATGACCCAGTCCGCGTTGGCAATCATGTCGAGGTCGTGCTCGATGACGACGACCGTGGCGCCGTTTTCCACCAAGCCCTGCAGCACCTCAAGCAGCACCTCCACGTCGAGCGGATGCAGGCCGATGGTGGGCTCGTCAAACACAAAGAGGGCGTCGTCCTGGCGCCGTCCAATCTCACTCGCGAGCTTGAGCCGCTGCGCCTCGCCGCCCGAAAGCGCCGGCGTTGCCTCCCCCAGCGTAAGGTAGCCAAGACCGAGATCGTGCAGAATCCGCAGCTTGGCGGCCACCTTCCTCAGCCGTCCCAGGCGCAGCAGCGCCTGGTCCACCGTCATCGCCATAAGCTCGGGCAGGCTCACGTAGTCGCCCTTCTCGCCCGCCTTGGTGCGCAGGGTGTGGCGCTTGACGTCCCATGCCATGGGCGCATAGCGCGAACCGCCGCAGTCGGGGCAGGGAATGTCCACGTCGGGCAGGAACTGCACGTCGAGCGAGATCTGCCCCGTTCCGTCGCAGGTAGGGCAACGCAGCGACCCCGTGTTGTACGAGAAGTCGCCCGCCTTGAAGCCACGCTCCTTGGCATCGGTCGTCTGCGCAAAGATACGGCGCAGGTCGTCGAGCACGCCGGAGTAGGTGGCGACCGTCGAGCGCACGTTGGCGCCGATGGGCGTGGCGTCGATGAGGTTGGCACGCCGGATGCCCTCGGCATCAAGGGCACGCACGTGGCGAGGCATGCGCTCGCCCGCAAGCGAAGCCTGCAAGGCGGGAATCAGGCTCTCGAGCACAAGCGTAGTCTTACCCGATCCCGACACGCCCGTCACGGCAGTCAGCCGCCCGCGCGGAATCTGCACCTCGAGCGGCCGCACCGTATGGATGGCGTCGGTCTCGAGGTAGATTGTCCCCAGGTCAAACATCTCCTGCTCAAGCGCACGGCCCCGCACTCGAATCTGGCGCTTGCCAGAAAGGAAGGGCGCGATGCGCGAAGTCGGATCGGCACCGACCTCCTCGACCGTACCCTGAGCAATGATGGTGCCACCTTCGGCGCCCGACGCTGGGCCCACCTCCACGATGTGGTCGGCCGTGCGCAGCACGCGCACGTCGTGATCCACGACCACGACCGAGTTTCCGTCCGCCACAAGGTCATCCATGACCCCCAGCAGGCCCTCCACGTTGTCGGGATGCAGGCCGATGGAAGGCTCATCAAGCACGTAGAGCACGCCCGTGGTGCGGTTGCGCACCGCTCGCGCCAGCTGCACACGCTGACGCTCACCTGTAGAGAGCGTGCCGCTGGCACGGTCAAGCGAGAGATACCCAAGTCCCAGCTGCCGCAGTCTTTGCGCCGGCTCGACCGTCTCGTCCACGATGTTTCTTGCCATCGTCCGAAGCTCCGCAGGCACCGAATCTGGCACGCCCGCAAGCCAATCCACAAGCTCGTCCAGCGTCATGGCCGTTGCCTGCGCAAGGTTGATGCCCCGCACGAGCGGTGCGCGCGCCGCATCCGAAAGACGCGTGCCCCCACAGTCGGGACAGGGCGCCTCCGTGAGGTAGCGCGCCACGCGCTTGAGGCCCTTCTCGTCCTTGACCTTGGCCAGCGCGTTTTCTACCGAGGCACGGGCGGAATAGTAGGTAAAGTCCATCTCGCCCGCCGTACCGGTCTTCTCGTTGTGGTAGAGGAGGTGGTATTTGTCGGGCGCTCCATGCAGCACGAACTCCTTCTCCTCGGGCGTGAGGTCGCGGTAGGGCACGTCTGTCCGGATGCCTGCCTGACGAGCGATATCCTTCATGAGGGACCACATGAGGTGCCCCCAAGGGGCGACGGCGCCCTCGTCGATGGTCTTTGACTCGTCGGGCACCAGCGTCGACTCGTCAATGTCGCGCACGGTTCCGGTGCCCGCGCAAGCAGGACACGCACCATCGGAGTTGAAGGCCAGCATCTCGGCCCCTGGCCCCATGAAGCGCTCGCCGCAGACAGGGCACGTGATTTCCTGCTCGAGTGCCACCGCCATGCTCGGCGGCGCATAGTGGCCATTAGGACAGCGATGGCTGCCCAGGCGGCTGAACAGCAGGCGCAGATGGTTGAGGAGCTCAGTCGAGGTACCAAAGGTCGAGCGCACGCCCGGCACGCTTGGACGTTGACGCAGCGCGATGGCCGCGGGCACGTGCAGCACCTCGTCGACCTGCGCACGGCCCGCCTGGCTGATGCGCCGGCGCGTGTAGGTGGAGAGGCTCTCCATATAGCGGCGGCTTCCCTCGGCGTAGAGCACGCCCAAGGCCAGGCTGGACTTGCCCGAGCCCGACACGCCCGCGATGCCCACCACCTGGTTGAGGGGTATGGACACGTCCACGTCCTTCAGGTTGTGGACTCGCGCCCCGTGCACCTCGATGTGTGTGGGCTGGGAATGGCGGACGTGACTCATATGCGCTCCTTCGAATCAATGATCTCACTATTGTACCAGCGGCAAGCATCATCAAAGAAGGGTGCCCTTCCCCTCCTTGGTGGGGCCGAAGACGATGCGTGCCCGGCTGTCCCCCTTGACCACGTCCTGGTACGCGATGCCCGCCTCGTCAGCAATGATGCGCATGACGGCGGGCAGGCAGAACGCGCCCTGACAGCGTCCCATGCCCGGACGGCAACGACGCTTGACTGCGTCGACCGTATACACCGGCAACGGCGAGCGCAGGACATCGAGTATCTCGCCCTTGCTGATCTCTTCGCAGCGGCAGACGATCTCCCCGTAGTCGGGATTCTCGTGGACGAGTAGATCGCGCTCTTCAAGGGAGAGCCCTGCGAGAACGGGGGAGGCTTGCCGCACGGGGTTGAAGCTCTTGTTGCTCAGCACATCCATTGCGTCTGAGAGGTAGTCGCACACCCAGCTCGCGATGTCAACCGCAATGGCAGGCGCCGCGGTGAGGCCGGGCGACTGGATGCCGGCCGCCTCAAAGACGTTGCGCGTCCTGATGCCCGGCCGCACCACGAAGTCCTCCTCATAGGTGGGGCTACGCACCCCCGTGAAGTAGGCGATAATGTCGGAGGCGCTCACGGCGCCCTGAACCTCCTGTTGGCTCCGGAGGATCTTCTCCACCACCTCTCGGCTCGTCGAGGTGTCCTCCCGGTCCGGGACCTCGTCGGCGTTGGGGCCAACCAGCACGTTGCCGTCAACCGTATGGATGAGCGCGATGCCCTTGGTGTGCGAGGAGGCGCTCGCCACCATCGCCTTTGCCCGCGAAAAGAGATCTGCCGGAACGTCCTCGAGCTGTTTTGGCGTGAGCGTGAAGGGCGTCTTTCCCATGCTCGTGTTGACCATCCACCCAGCCTTCTTGTCCATGACGATGTTGGTCCCCACGCGCGGATGGATGGTGAAGGTCCTGTCGTCCGCCATCTGGGCGATGACGTCGGCATAGACGCCCGCTGCGTTGACGACTGCCTTGGGGCGTATCGTGCCCCGATTGGTGGACACCTCCACGATGAGGCCGTCTTTCACCTTCATGTCAAGCACGGCGGTATTCAAGGCCACCGTCGCGCCGTTCTCCACCGCATTTTCTGCCAAGGCTATCGTCATCAGATAGGGCGAGGTGATGCCGCCCGTCCCCATGAAGAGGCCGCCGACGCTCCACTCGGGTACGGAGGGCTCAACCTTTCGCAGCTCGTCGCGATCCATGACCTTTGTGCCGACGACACCTTTATCCAGGGCAGTCCTGTGCACGTATTCCAGGGCGAGCATCTCCACCTTGGTTCGGGCAAAGGTCACCTGGCCCTTGTTCTCGTAGGGAACATGCAGGTCGTGGGCCAGCTTGCGGTACATGGCGTTGCCGCGCACGCAATAGCGCAGCTTCTGGGAGCCCTTAGAGAAGTTGACGCCCACATGCACGACGCCGCCATTCCTGCTTGACTGCCCCGAGGCGACGTCGGGGCCCTTTTCGACCAGCAACACGCTCAGCTGATGGCGCCTGAGCTCGCGAGCGACTGCGCACCCCGTGATGCCACCGCCGATAACGAGCACGTCGCATTTCACGCCGTCCAGCGAGTGGTCGCTCTCCGCGGGAAGGGACACCTTCTGCTCGAATCCCCGCACCTTTATGTCGTTGAGCACCCCAAGATAGCGGTCCTTGTCGACGGCGAGCTTGCCAGCCGCAAACGCCGTCGCGTAGTCATCGACCTCGCCCTCAAGCAGCACGCAGCCGTCGCGCTCGGACGCCACGATGCCCGCGTCGAGCTTGCGCAGCTCTCTCCGTAACCGCTTGAGGTTCATGAGCAGTACTCCGTGATGAGGGTCCGGATGGTCCTGGTCAGGTAAGGCCGCTCAAACTCGATGCCCCAGCTGCGCCTCACCAGCAAGGCAAGCAGCCGGTATTTGTCGACTTCGGAAGCGGCAATCGGGGTCATGCGCTGGTATTCCTTGAAGAACTGGTCACCAATGAAGCCGCGCACCGCCGAGAAGAGCTTGCGCTGGAATTTGCTTGCCTCCGGAAAGAGCTCGGCCTCGGAGAAGAGGAACTCCATCATGGCGACCTCGACCGCGCGGTTGCCGCGAGCGGCTGTCATCCAGTCGATGACCGTGCAGGTGCCGTTCTTGTCCACAAGCACGTTTCCCGTATGGAAATCGAGGTGAAGGACGCCGTCCTCGTCTGGAAGCGATAGGAGAAACGCCCTTGCGCGACTCTTCTCGTCCTCGCTCAGAAACGCCATCGTCTCGTCCTCGAGCAGGTCGGCACAATGCGTCCGGATGTCTTCGAGCTCATGGGAGCTCTTTGACTGGACGATGACGTGGCAATGCGCGAGGTCCTTCCCTCCCTTGAGGAGGTAGAGCGGGTTCTTGCCAGGCATGTCGTTTTGCGAGACGCCGTCAATGTAGTCCATCACAAACCCGCAACGTCCATCCTGCTCGACCATGCCATACACCTTCATGGGCGTGCACCCCAGGTCCGAGGCAATCTTTGTATTCTTGAACTCGGCTTCGGCATACTCGCGCGGGTAGTCGGCAAAGAAGAGCTTCATGACCTTGCCGTCTTCCATGCGGAACACCTCGGCCGACCTTCCCCTAGCAAAGCGATCAGACATAACGCTCCCCTTCCAAACGTGTGATGGTTACACGCCCTTTCCCTTAGATGAGCATGGCAAGAATGTCGCCGTCAAGCTCCGTCAGATCCGCTTCTATGCGAATGGTTTCTGCCTGGTGGACGGGCTTGAGACGCTTGTAGGCAAGTTCCCTGGAGCCCGAGCGCATGATGACCCTGCCCTCGGGATAGTCTCCGTCGCTGCGAAGGTAGAACACCACGCGCGAAAGATCTCCGTTGAGGTCGACGAGTTGCGGAACACACGACGACAGGCGTTCGCCGACATCGACGCGGATGAGGTTCTTTGCCCTCTGGTGAGTGCCGAGCGCATGAGCGGCCGCAGCGTGGCCAGCCCGCGCTCCCCCTTCGCTCACATAGTCCACCAAATCGTTGACGGAAAGACTGTTTCCTGCGCTAAAGATCCCCTTGGCAAGCGTCTGGAATCCCTGGTCGACAAGAGGGCCCCTCGTCTGCTGGCACATTTCTATCCCAAGGCTCGCGGCAAGCTCGTTTTCTGGAATCAGCCCCACAGAAACGATGAGCGTATCGCATTTGATGAGCTCTTCGGTTCCCGCAATGGGTCGTAACGTATCGTCTACCTGGCAGACCTCGACCGCCTCGAGGCGCTCGCGACCAAACGCCCTGGTCACCGTCGTGGAAAGATGCAGGGGAATGCCAAAGTCATCGAGGCACTGAACGACGTTGCGCACGAGCCCGCTGACCTTTTTCTTTGCCTCATACACACCGACGACCTCAGCGCCCTCCAGCGTAAGCCTGCGCGCCATGATGAGGCCTATGTCGCCGCTTCCGAGAATCACCACGCGTTTGCCCGGAAGCATGCCCTGGAGGTTCACCAGGTTCTGGGCGCACCCCGCCGTCATGATTCCCGAGGGGCGATCTCCGTGGATCTGAATCTGACGTGCCGTCCGCTCGCGACACCCCGTCGCAAGCACCAAAGCGGCGGCTTTCACGTGATGGATGCCATCCCTGTTGCTGAGCGTCAGCTCGACGCCGCAATCAACTCCGCGCGCTTCGAGGACGAAGGTGCTGAGCGCCTCCTCTACTCCCAAAACTCGCACCTCGTCGATATCGCGCTCAGCATATTCTGGCCCTGTCAGAGCCTCGCCATAGCGCGTCAATCCAAAGCCGTCATGAACGCACTGCTTCAGGATGCCGCCCAGCTGCGCCTCACGCTCGACAACGAGCACCTGGGCACCATCTTGAGCGGCGGCGATGGCCGACGAGAGCCCTGCAGGTCCCCCACCGATTACTACGACGTCGTATTCGCTCTTCATGCGCCAAACAGCTCCCCTGCAACGCGCTCCGCCTCAAGGGCCTGGGCAAATGCCTGCTCCAGCGTCTGTGCGCCCGTCACGAAGCCATGGTTTGCCATGATGCAGCCATCGTGTGCGAGGAGCATCTGGCCGACCTTCTTGGCGAGCTCCCTTGACCCGCTCACGGCATATCCGGCACAGGGATAGTTGACCTCGTCGGTGACGAGACCTTCGTGACAGGAAGCGAAGACCGCACAGTTAGCCGAATGCGTATGGATGATTGCCTTGATGTCGGGGCGGTTCTGATAGATCACCTGGTGCATCCTTCGCTCACTCGATGGATGCAGGCCCCTCTCGTAGCGACCGTCTGCCGTCGAGACGAGCACGACCTCCTCTGGCCTCACGCGATAGTAGTCGACGCCAGACGGACTGATGAGGAAGGAGTCTCCTAGGCGAACCGACACGTTTCCCCAGGTAGCCTGGATAAGGTGATGTTCGACCAGCAACTGACCATATCGGATGACGTCCTGTCGCAGCTCTTCCTCAGTCATCGTTTGCCTCCCTCTCGCGCTTGGAATAGGACGCGAGGTAGACGGCGTGCTCCGCCATGCAAAGCGCAGGATTCAGGTAATGGACCTGCCCGACCTTTGGTGCCAGCAACTCGGAGCGGCAAGCCTTCTCGATCATAATCGCCGCGGCGACAAGCTCCTCCTCGTAACGACCCGTCACCAGAAAGCCTCGATCCTTCAACAGAAATGCGGGGGCATAACCCCATGGTCGCTCACCACACGGGACCCGAGGCCCAAACATCTGGGCCATGTCGTCAGTTGACGCCTTGAGGGCCTTCCCTCTCTTTGCGTACTCGAGCGCATACGTACCCACATCAAAGAGCGCCAGAGGGGCATCAACGCTGTCAAAGAGCGAAGAGCCGACGATGGTTCCCGCCGCATCGATGATGATGCGGTTACCGCCACCTGAAACAAACAGGAGCGCATCATCAGAAAACAGGCCGATCGGCCCAAGCTTCTCCTTGACCGAGCTCAGCGTATCGGCAGGCGCTTTTGGTGGCGCAGCGCTCCGCACGTCTTCACGTTTTTGGGCAGCCAACCTCGTACGAAAGCCTCGCATGGCCTGCAGAGCGGATGGAACCCTCTCCTGTATGCCACCCATGGCATCACCCGACCTCTCCACCGGAGCAGGACGTTCTTTGCTCAATTATGGGATGCCATCCGCATCAAGCCAACATCACCCTTGCCGAACGGCAAGAGCGCGGTGTGGAGACATGGGCGTGTGACAGACGGGGTTACCACTGAAACACGGCAATACGGTTGTTGGTCTTCCTGCCGAGGGTTGCGGCAAAGAGCTTGCCGCGCAATGTGTGCTTGCGCATCTCCTCGTTGTAGCTGTGCTCGGAGAGCAGCTTCAGACGCGGTTCGAGCGCCACGAACTCCGCACCGCTCTCGGTCCCCCATTTGAAGGTGGCATTGGTGTTCTTGATGGCGTCATGCTGCTTGGAGTGTTTGACAATGAACATGCTGTTCATCTCGGCAACCAGGTAGCCGTGCTCAAAGCTGTCGCAGAGCATATGCAGGCAGGTCGCCGTCTGCTCCTTGGTAAAGTACTCGAGCACGCCCTCCATCACAACGATAGTGGCAGATCGGTCTTGTGGAAGCTGCTTTGTCCACGTGCCATCGAGGGCATCGCCTTCCAGCATCGTGCAGCGTGGGCTGTCCTCGTAGACCTTTCGCCGCACGGCGATCTGGTCGGGCAGGTCAACGTCGAACCACTCGATCCGGCCGTTGTCCACCTGAGAGAACTTGTCGTCAAAGCCACAGCCAAGATTGATGCAGAGGGCGTCTGGATAGCGCGCGATGAGTTCGCGCAGCGCGTCGGCGAACATGATGGTACGCGCAACCACGCCCTCATGTGACAGGAATGGGTCGTATTTGCTCACGTCCACGCCAAGCGTGTCGATGATCTCCTTGGCCTTCTCGTCGCGGATGCGGGGGTTGGGCCGCGCCGTCTCGCTCGCACGGATGGCCAGCGTGATAAGTGCCGTTTCCTGGATTTCGCCAAACTGAAGGTCCATGCTGTCCCCTTCTTTCAGACGTCCGATGGAGACAGTATAAACCAATAAGTTAACTAATACTAACTACTACCGTTGCGGACCGACATAGCTACACGCGACAGATGGCCACGCAGAGGGGCTGCTTGGCCGCAAAGCTGCGATGAGCCACCACCTGCATGCCCTCCTGCGAAAGGAAGGCGAGGAAGCTTGCCTCATCCCATTCGTGCTCGGAAGAGAATCCCACGGCCTCGATGAGACTCAGGAAGCGCCGATCCTCCGTCTCGGCATTCACGTAATTGGGAATGGCAACAATGCCTCCTGGTGCACCACGCGACGCAGCTCAGATAGGGCCAGCTGCGGGTCGCTCAACAGGTGTAAGACGTTTCCTGCCACCGCGACGTCAAAAACGTCGTCTACAAAGTCGAGGGCGAGGAGGTCTCCCTCACCAAAGGCAACGTTGTCTAAACCAAGCCTTGCTGCCTTGCGGGTTGCCTGCCGAACCATATTCTGTGCAATGTCACAGCCGGCGACAAAACCCGCATGCGGTGCCAGACGACATGCAAAGGCACCAGTGCCGCAGGCAGCATCCAACACCACATCATGCTTGACCAAAAAGGACGCCACGTACTCAGCCGCCTGCGCAAGGCCTGCGTCTCCAGAGCGCGTGACGAGGTCATACACATTCGCAAAGCGATTCCAAAAGCCCGCATCATTTACTGTGTGCTGAAGCTCTGAAGCCGATCGAGCCATACGCAACCCACTTCCCTCTACCAAACCTGCCCCAAAGTAAGGTAATTCTAACTTTGTTTACTGGGAGCGTAGGGGACACAATAGCCCGAAGGCGGCGCGGGCGCTTGGCTGAACGCGAGTTCAGCACGGTGCGATTCGCCGGCGCCACAACGCGGCGTCGCAGCGAATCGCCCGGCTGGATGTTTGAGCGGGCAGCCAAGCGCCCGCGCCGCCTTCGGGCTATTGCAGCTTCAGAAGCATTCCCGCATTGGACGGCAGGCTCAGCGTCAGCACGCCATCCTTCACCTTCAGTGGCTTCACCTGGTCATCAGGTGTCTGGCCACCATAGCGCCACCATTCGGTGTCGATGAGCACCTCTGCCTGTGTGGCTTCGGGCACCTTGATGGCGTAGTCCTCATGCGCTTGCCAGGACAGGTTGAGCACGCAGAGCACCCGCTCGCCCTCCTTGGAGATACGCTCGAACGCATACACCACGTCCTGCTCGGCATCGACCACACGCCACTGGAAGCCGGCCTCCTGGTAGTCCTGTTCCCACAGTGCCGGCTCGTCTTTGTAGATTGCACCCAATTCGCGGTTGAAGCGCCAAAAGGCGTCGTGGTTGGGATACTGCAGCATGAACCAGTCCTGCTCGCGGTCCTCGTCCCACTCGCGCAGCTGTGCAAACTCGTAGCCCATGAAGTTGAGCTTCTTGCCCGGATGCGCAAACATGTACAGGTACAGGCATCTTGCCTGGGCAAACTTGCCTTCGTAATCACCGCTCATCTTCTGGGCGATGGTGGCCTTGCCATGCACGTTCTCGTCGTGCGAGAGTGGCATCAGGTAATGCTCGTTGCCGAAGTACATCATCGAGAAGGTCAGCTTGTGGTAGCTGCCGGAACGCATGCCAGGCTCAAGCTGGAACATCTCGAGCGTGTCGTGCATCCAGCCCATGTCCCACTTGTAGTCAAAGCCCAGGCCGCCCTCGGGCACCGGCCTTGTGGTGCCAGGCACGTCCGTGGAGTCCTCGGCAACCAGGAAGACGCCGGGATTCAGCGACTTGAGGCCGGCGTTCATGGTCTTGACGAAGTCCATGGCCATGTTGTTGATGCCACGGTTCTCGTCCCCCTGCCAGTAGATGATGCGGCTGATGGCATCCATGCGCAGCGCGTCAATGTGGTACGCACCCAGCCAGAAGTTGTAGGCTGACTGCATGAAGCTGCAGGTCTCGCCACGGGAGTACATGAAGTTGTGGCTGCCCCATTCGCTCACGCCCACGGCGTCGTTGGGATACTCAAAGAGCGGGGTGCCATCGTAGTCGGCCAAGCCATAGGCGTCGTTGGCAAAGTGCACGGGCACGACGTCCATAATCACACCGATCCCCGCCTGATGCAGCTGGTCGATGAGGTACATGAGCTGCTGCGGCGTGCCGTAGCGGCTGGTTGCCGCAAAGAAGCCCGTGGGCTGATAGCCCCAAGAGCCGTCAAAGGGAAACTCGCTCAGCGGCATGAACTCCACGTGCGTATAGCCACCCTCGGTAAGGTGCTTGACCAGAGGCTCGGCAATCTCCTCGTAGCTGTACCAATCGGCTGGGTCGTCGCTCTTCTGGTCTCCCGAGCGCTTGCGCCACGAACCCAGGTTCATCTCGTACACGCTCATGGGCTTGTTAAGGCAATTGGTGCGCGAGGACATCCAGTCCTCATCGTGCCACTCGTACAGCAGGTCGGTGACGATGGAGCGATGCGCCGGGCGCAGCTCCATGCGAAAGCCGTAGGGGTCGCAGTGGTCAACGTAGTTGCCGCCATGCCAGATGCGGTACTCATAGGGAGTTCCCGACGCCACCTCGGGAAGGTACAGCTCCCAAAAGTTGCCATCCCAGCACTTGTTCATGTCTATGAACTGGCCATCGAGCACCAGCTGGATACGCTCTGCGGCAGGAGCAAACGTCCTGAACGTCGCACCGTGTGCCCCGCGTAGGCACCCCAGCATCAGGTGCGCATAGAACTCTTCGCCCGCATAGAAATTACGAGTGTCCATGGATGGCCTTTCGAAGATGTTTTATATGTCATCCCATCATACCCAATGGGTTTCCATGCGCCCTGAACACGCACACGGAATGCGCATCTTATCCCAAACCGAGCAACGTGCCCACAAGCTGCACGGCAAAGGCCGCCATCCAGGCAACGACGCATTGGAACACCACGATGCCCATGGCCCAGCGCGTGCCCAGCTCGCGCTTGACTGCCGCAATGGCGGCCACGCACGGCGTATAGAGCAGGCAGAACACGAGCAGTGCCGCGCAGGAAAGCGGGGTAATGGCAGCGAGCAGGGCGTCGACGCCACCAAAGAGCGTGGCGCTGATGGAGGCGACCACCTCCTTGGCCATGAAGCCCGCGACAAGCGCCGTGGAGATGCGCCAGTCCCCAAACCCGAGCGGCGCAAAGAGCGGAGCCACCGCGCTTCCCACGATGGCGAGCATCGACTGCGCCGTGTCGTCGACCAGCTGGAGGTTGGGGCTGAAGCTCTGCAAGAACCACACCACAATGCTTGCGAGGAAGATGACCGTGAAGGCACGGGTGAGGAAGTCCTTCGACTTGTCCCACACAAGGCGGCCGACGCTCTTGAGCCCCGGCATGCGGTAGTTGGGAAGCTCCATGACGAAGGGTACCGCCTCACCCTTGAACATCACCGCATGGCTCACCTTTGCCGCGACGATGGCCATCGCGACGCCCAGCACGTAGAGCAAGATGGTCACGAGCGCCGCCTGCCTGGGGAAGAACACCGCGGCAAAGAATCCGTACACCGTGAGCTTGGTCGAGCAGCTCATGAACGGAACCAGAAGGATGGTCATCTTGCGGTCGCGCTCGGAGGGCAGCGTGCGCGTGGCCATGATGGCGGGCACCGTACAGCCAAAGCCCATGAGCATGGGCACGATAGAGCGACCCGAAAGGCCAAGCCGTCGCAGTGCGCGGTCAAGCACGAATGCGACGCGCGCCATGTAGCCTGTGTCCTCCAAGAGCGAGAGGAAGAAGAACATGGTCACGATGATGGGCATGAAGATGACGACGCTGCCGATTCCGTCGAGGATTCCCGACGTGAGCGACTGCACTACGGGACCAGCCCCGGCAACCTGCACTGCCGAGAGTATGGCTCCAAACAGCCAGTCAATGCCCTGCTGCATGAGGTCCTGAAGCGCGAGGCCGATGACGTTATACGAAAGCCAAAAGCCACCGACCAAGATCAGGAGCAGCATGGGGATGGCGGTCCACCGTCCCGTGAGCAGCTGGTCGATACGCCTGCTGCGCTCGCGCTCACGGCTCTCATGCGGTTTGGTCACACAGGCGCCGACCACACGCCGTATGAATGAGAAGCGCATGTCGGCAATGGCCGCAGCGCGGTCGAGGCCGCGCTCGCGCTCCATCTGCGTCACGATGTGCTCGACCGTATCAAGCTCATTCTGGTCGAGGGAGAGAGCGTCACGCACGAGCGTGTCGCCCTCGATGAGCTTGGTGGCCGCAAAGCGCACCGGAATCTGGGCGCGTTCGGCATGATCCTCGATGAGGTGCATGATCGCATGAATGCAGCGATGCACCGCCCCGCCATGGTCCGAGGCATCGCAGAAGTCCTGCCTGCCTGGCCGCTCTTGGTACTTGGCCACATGCAGCGCGTGGGAGATCAGCTCGTCCACCCCCTCGTTGCGTACGGCCGAGATAGGCACCACGGGGATGCCGAGCATGCCCTCCATCTCGTTCACGTGGATAGAGCCACCGTTGCCCTGCAGCTCGTCCATCATGTTGAGCGCCAACACCATGGGCACGTCCAGCTCCATGAGCTGCATCGTGAGGTAGAGGTTGCGCTCGATGTTGGTGGCATCCACGATGTTGATGATGCCGTGGGGGTGCTCGTCGAGGATGAACTGGCGGCTCACAATCTCCTCTGGGCTATATGGACTCATGGAGTAGATGCCCGGGAGGTCGGTGACGTCAGTATCTGCATGGCCCACGATCGCACCGCCCTTGCGGTCGACGGTGACGCCTGGAAAGTTGCCCACGTGCTGATTGGAACCCGTAAGCTGGTTGAACAGCGTGGTCTTGCCACAGTTCTGGTTACCCGCGAGCGCAAAGGTGAGGGTGGTTCCGTCGGGCAGGGGATGCTCGGTCGCCTTCACGTGAAAGCGTCCGCCTTCGCCAAGGCCCGGGTGTTCGGCCGGACGCCTCTTGGCCCCATTCGCTTCCTGCTCGTGCCGCTGGGCTGAGGGCTCGACGGTTATCTGCGCAGCGTCGTCTTTCCTGAGTGTCAGCTCATACCCATGGATGAGGAACTCCATGGGGTCCCCAAGCGGGGCAAACTTTACGAGCGTCATCTGCGCACCAGGAATGACCCCCATGTCAAGAAAGTGTTGGCGAAGCGCACCCTCTCCCCCAACGCTTCTGACCGTTGCGGTGTCGCCGATCTCGAGTTGGGCAAGCGTTTTGCCGGACGTATCTGGAGATGCCACTACGGCGTCCTTTCTAATGGTTAACCTTAGTTAACATAAATGCAGGTAGACGCCTAAAAATGGTAGCGCAACAGATGGGTGCGCGAGGACCTCGCCCGCCCATCTGTTGCGCTCTTAATTGATTGTGATTGTCTCTCCTGGCAACCAGCGCCTAGGCCTTGTTGCCTTCAGCAAGCTGCTGGGCGAGCTCGAAGGCCGCCTTGCCGTTCACCATGCCGTACACCTGCATGGGGATGACCTCCATGGGAATGCCGTACTTGTCGGTCACCTTTTTGACCATGTTCTTCTGGTAACCGACCTGCGGTCCTATGAGAACCACGTCGACCGTCTCGTCAATGCGACGCTCGATGCTCCCCACGCCATGCGCCTCGATGTCGGCCTCGACGCCGGCTTCCTTGGCGGCCTCCTCCATCTTGCGGACAAGCAGACTCGTGGACATGCCACCAGCGCAGAACAAACGGATCTTGAGCATGGGAGCCTCCTCTCGCAAAGGCTTATGATGCATCGAGCGTGACATATGAACGCCCAGAACCAGAAGACGTTTCGGTAACGGTCACTTCCGCTACGAGAGCCCTTCCTTCCAGAGGTCGCAGGCAAAGTAGGTCATCGCCGCCCAGGCGACCATGGGATAGAAGTGGCCCTTCGGGTCGCGTCCCGTCTTGAGAATGTGCCTCACTTCGTCCTTTGAGAGCAGCTCGAAGGCACCAAAGCGCTCGCTCCCCTCCGCACCTGCATGAGAGAGCGACGAAAGGTCATCGAGCCTCGCCACAGCACACAGCAGCGCCGTGCTCTCGTCGGTAAGGCCGGGCGTGTTGAAGAGCATCTGGTTGATCACCCAGATGCGGTCATCCTCGCGCAGGCGCACACCCGTCTCCTCGGCTATCTCGCGCGTCATGGAGCTCACGAGCGGATCGTCGGTGTCGACGTCGCGTGCGTCAATGAGCCCCGACGGAATGCCCAACACGTATTGGCCGGTCGGATAGCGGTATTCGTAGTTGAGAACCATGCGGGGCTCGTCATCTGGCGTTATCACCACAAGGCAGGCACTCACGGCGTCAGGCAGCTCACAGACCAGCTCGTGCTCGTCTTTGGTAGCCAGCAGGTCGCGCGCCTCGCGCCGTGACGCCTCAAAGTAATGCGAGCCGTCATCGTAGGCAAGGTCGTAAAGCTTTACGAAGCGCGTGCCATACAACTCATTGACCTGCGGTCTGTTTGGCTGTGAAGCCATATCTGCTCCTTTTTTTACAGCGTCGTGGGCACACCGGGCCTGACAAGCAGGGCGTTTGGCGCCGAGGCGGCAAAGCGTCTGGCGTAGTCCTCGCCATAGGGCTCAACAGGCTTCATGTGGACAGGAACGTTATGCTTTGCGCAGATGATGCCCGCACACTCTGCCGCCTCTTCGGGCGTCATGGTATAGATGCCATCGCACGGCAGGAAGGCATAGTCAATGCCATACCCTGCAAGCTGCTTCATTTGTTCGGTCTTGCCCGTGTCTCCCGCAAAATAGAGCACCAGACCGTCAACGCGCACCACATAGCCCACGCACTCGTCTTTGCGATGGTGATGGTTATACGCCTCGACGGCTTCGACTTCGACCTCCCCGTCAAGGAAGGTACGGGTCACGTATGCGTCGGCGCTGGGGTGCGCATCTCCGTTCTGCCATACTTCGCACCCCGCAGCATGAGGCATCTTGTCTATGGCCGTGTGGTCATAGTGTTGGTGCGTCACGAGCACAAGGTCCGCCGGCACATCGTACCCCTCGCTCGAGCCTTGGCCCCGGGGACTCATGAAGGGATCGACATAGATGGTTTTTCCCGCTCCGGTCGCCAGCCTGAGCGAGCCGTGTCCCAAATAGAGCAGCGTGGTCATCGTGGCCTCCTTCGCATCCTTTCGCAGCGTGTGCCTTGATTATCGCACCGTCACGATGACGCGTCGATACGCCTTCATGGGCTGAGGAGCGTCATCGGTAGCCTCGGCGATGATGTGGAACGTGTCTCCCGGACGGGCATCGGGCGGAACCACAAAGCTCACCGCCCTCTGATCTGCGCCCGTGAGCTGCAAGACCCACGGCTCCTTCCCCTTTGCAGGCGAGGCCGTGCGATCGAGCACCATGTCTGCGACCATCACGTCTTCAAGCTCATGGGGCATCCATCGGCTGGCATAGGTTCCCACCTCTGCGTAGTGCCACCACCCAACAGACACGCCGTCTCCGTCTGGATCACGGGCCTCGCAAGTGAGGCACACGCGCTCTCCAGGCTGGGCGAGCATGTCATATCCCTCGATGACGCGCAGCTCAGGAGCGTGGTTTGCCTCCTCGTACCGAGACGCCGTGCACCATTGCAAACGCGCGGCAAAGTCGCCCTGCAGATCGTCAAGCCACCGCGTGAGCGTGTGGCTCGCCTCAAAGCGACCCGACCACGGATCGTAGTCAGCCACCATGTTGCGTCCATCAGCAGAGAAGCGCCCACCCCATCCGCCAAACGTGGGGTCTTCGAGCGAGCGCAGGCCCTTGTCCACGAGGTAAAGAAAGCTCGGGCTGTCTCCCTCCGAAATGAAGTCGTAGCGCTCCCATTCGGGGTGCGCCGCAAGGTAGCCATCGCTTCCTCGCTGCTCTTCGGGCAGCTCGCCGTCCAGCCACTTGCCATCGCCCATGAGCGCATACCTTTCGGCCAGAGCACCCTTGGCGAAAGCGATGTGTTCGCGCTCCCATGCCGCATGCAGCGTCGTGTTGAGCTCGTCAGGGTGCAGCTGCCACGCGTAGGCAAAGTGCCAGAAGTTGCTCGTATCGTTGAGCACCTGGATATCTGGCCATTGTGGGGCAATGTAGTCCGCATAGCTTTCGTCCTGGTCAAGAATGAGGTAGATGACCAGCTTCTGGGAAATGCGCCTCTGGAGCGCAGGCCATTCAGGCGAGCCTGCATAGAGCTCCTCGATGGTCTTTAGCGCTCGGGCCGTCGTGTTTGTCCCTCCCCACGTCTGCACGTAGAGCGTGCGGGGGTCATCGTCGAGGAAGAGCCTGACGAGAAACTCGGAACCCTCCGTGACCTCGTCCATCTCACCTTTGTAGGAGACGTTTCCAATCTTGGTGCGTTCTCTCAGGTAAGACGGCTCGGGATAGCGGGCATCGTGAACACAAAGGCACCCATAGCAGGCTTCGTAACGGTCGATCATCTCAAAGGGCCACGATGACCCCGTCCAGCGGAAAGGCTCGATGCCACGCGCGGGGTCGCCCGCGTAATGGAAGACCGAGCTCGTGAGCACGATGCCCGCAATGTCCATGTCGTTGGCGTAGAGCAGCGCTCGAATGAGCGAATTCTGGTCGTCCACCTCACCGTCTGTGGTGATGACGGTACGAGGACGGGCATAGGGCCAGAGGTCTTGTTCCAGAACCACGAGGTCAGTGAGCTGTTTGCCCGCCTCGAAGATGGGGTGGTCGTAGGTACGCAGGAAATAGCCTTCGTCACGCCGGACAACGGCAAGGCCGCAGCTCTCATAAAAGGGAACGGTAAGGGGGCTGTCACCCGTACAGATACGCAGACGAGAGAAACGGCCCGCATAGGTGCTCTGCACATGCGCCACGAGCATCCTTCCATATCCACGGCGCTGCCACGAGGGTGCGACCGCCAGGTTCTTGACTTCACAAAGGCCATCACCCTCGTCGGTCACCACGCACTCGGCACGGACCTCGCCTTCTTCCACGAGAGCCCACATATCGCCACGCTCAAGATAACGTTCCACGAGGTCCCACTGTTCGTCGGCCAGAAGAAACAGATCGCGGTGGTCAAGCTTCTGCTCGTTGGGTATACGCTCGACGTGCATCTTTCCTCCCCACTTGGTATGCTCTCATCGTGCTCCACCGTACCAAGGAGTTGCCGCGCCATGCAAGGGCGCAACCAATTCGTACCGAGAGCGAGAAGACACATGAACCACGCCGGAACGCAGGCCATATCTGCCAGTCGTCTCATCCTGAGGCCTTTTGTACCCCAAGACGCAGCCCCAGCTTTTCGTAACTGGTGCAACGACGAGATGGTCACCCGCTTTCTTACCTGGCAGCCACACTCCAACGAGGACGAAACCCGCTCCGTCATCCAGAGCTGGATAGAAAGCTATCATGACCCCGCATCATATCAGTGGGCCATTGAGCTTCGCAGCATATGCGAGCCCATCGGCTCGATTAGCGTCGTTTCGATTGACGAGCAGGTCAAGGCGATGGAGATTGGCTATTGCCTTGGCAGGGCATGGTGGCACGGAGGACTCATGACCGAGGCGCTCGCCGCGGTTGTGGGATTCCTCTTTTCTCACACCGACGTCAATCGCATCTGCGCAAAGCACGACACGGGCAATCCGCGCTCCGGCCATGTTATGAAGGCGTGCGGCCTCACCTACGAGGGAACGCTCCGACAGGCAGCCCTGTGCAACACCGGCCTCTCCGATGTTTCGATATACAGCATCTTGCGAAAAGAGTGGGAAGCAGGCATGTCGGACTGAGGGCGACGGCCAAGGGCCGTTCCTTGGTCGCCGCCTCGTCATGGGGCTACATAGCTACGAGATGTCAAATTCCATCAGTAGCTGGGTTTTCTTTTCGGGGGAGCGAAGAGCGTCTGCGAGTTCGTCAAGCCTTCCCGCAGCGGAAAGCGCATCGACAAGCTCAGCGTCAATTCGGTCGGCCTCTATGCGGCCCTCGGCTAACCCGGCCTCCCGGCCTTCGGCAAGACCGGCCTCCCGGCCCTCGGCAAGACCGGCCTCCCGGCCCTCGGCAAGACCGGCCTCCCGGCCCTCGGCAAGACCGGCCTCCCGGCCCTCGGCTAACCCGGCCTCCCGGCCCTCGGCAACGCCCATCGCATGGCCTTCCTTCTGTGCAAGATGGCGAGCATGTTCAAACTCAAGTTGAAGCCCAAGCACCGTCTGCCTCCATCCGACGTCTGCGTTCAAAGCCCTGACCTGCTTGTCTAAGTCCTCGACCCACTCATCACCCATCGTATCACCTCCATCAACGTATGAGAGGAACGAGGCGATGCGAGGCTTGTCTGCGAGGCTGGGCGCCACGCTCTCACCAGAGGCTCCCTTCGCATTCAAAAAGATGCGCGTGGTCCCGTCGTCAAACACGTGCCAATGGTCGACCACCGCGGGCTTGATCACATACATGCGGTCCCCAAGGCCGATAGGGTCAAAGTCGCACACGAAGATGACGATGCTGTGGCCTAAATCGATGTAGTCCTCTCCCCTCATGATGCGGTCCCTGTCAAAGGATGAGAGCAGGTAGCGCGAGCGCAACTCGAGGTTTCCCTCATTGGCGTTCTGCATCTCCACGTCGTAGACGGTTCCCGCCTGGTCCTCCACAAACACGTCCATGCGCACGCCCCTGCCGCGCAGCGACGGCTCTACCGAGTGTTCTGGCTCCACCATGCGAATCTTGCCTATTGGCACGCCGAGTATCCCTTCGAGCAGGGGCCGTACGTTGTCTGGATTGCTAAAGACCTTTGCGAACGTATACCTATTTGTGATGGGGTATTCCATACGAAGTGCGTTCATGGTTGCACCTTTCGATCCGTTGGCAAAACAGGACTGGTTGACCGTGAACGCGGTGGGCTGCGGCTTCTGCGGTATGCGGGCACACAAGGTGCCGAGGGGAAAAGAGACATGAGGAGCTCCTGGCGATGGGAAGGTGATATGTACCAGTCTCATTGCGAGAGCGCCCGTGACCCATTTGCCAACGCCGGCGACTCTCTCTCATGTCTCTAGCCTTGCAACTCCTAAAGGCTGGGCCTCAATGGCTTGGTTCCATCTTAGCCGATTGACGAGATTGTGTCAAGAACATTTGTACCTATTACTAACATACGTTCTTTGCTCGTTGCCCTTGTCAAAACCCATGTGCAGTAGAATGGGATAGACAAACATGCACGTCGAAAGGACCCCTCCATGCGCTTTGACTTCACCACCATCCCCGACCGCCATGGCCACGATGCCATCGCCATCGATGGCCTGGGGGATGGGTCGGGCTTTGCCCCTGCCGCCCCCAAGGAGGGCTTCACCAGCATCCCCTTGTGGGTCGCCGACATGAGCTTTGCCACCGCGCCATCGGTCACGCGTGCCATCCACGAGCGTGTCGACCACCCCTTCTTTGGCTACTACCAGGAAACCGATGCCTATTATCAGGCCATCATCGACTGGCATCGCACGCGCAAGGGAGTGGACGATCTTTCGCAAGAGCACATCGGCTACGAGAACGGCGTCCTGGGCGGCGTTGTGAGCGCCCTCAACGTCCTGTGTTCCAAAGGCGACAACGTGCTCGTGCACTCCCCCACCTATGTGGGCTTTACTGGCTGTTGCGCCAACAACGGCTACCACCTGGTCCACAGTCCGCTGCAACTGGACGAGGCTGGTGTCTGGCGCATGGACTTTGAGGACATGGAACGCAAGATCGTCGAAAACAAGATCCATGCAGCCATCTTCTGCTCGCCCCACAACCCCTGCGGCCGCGTCTGGGAGCGTTGGGAGCTCGAGCGGGCAATGGCACTCTTCGAGAAGCATGGCGTCTACGTCGTGTCGGACGAGATCTGGTCGGACATCCTTCTGGCGGGCAACGCGCACATTCCCACGCAATCGGTGAGTGACTGGGCACACGACCACACCGTTGCGCTCTACGCGCCCTCAAAGACCTTTAACCTTGCCGGCCTTATTGGCTCCTACCATGTCATCTACAACCCGTGGCTTCGCGACCGCGTCAACAAGGAGCAGTCCCTCTCCCACTACAACAGCCAGAACGTCTTGAGCATGCATGGCCTTATAGGGGCATATTCAGAGGAGGGCGCCGCGTGGACCAACGAGCTCTGCCAAGTGCTCACTGACAACGTCGACTATGCCCACACCAAGCTTGCCTCCTACGCGGGGGTGACATGCGCCAAGCCCGAGGGAACCTACGTGATGCTCGCCGACTGTCGAGCTTGGTGCGACGAGCACGGCATGAGCTACGCGGACTTCCCACGCCTTGGTTGGGACGTGGGGGTGACATGGCACGACGGGCGTCTCTTTGAGTGCCCCGGCTTCGTCCGGATCGCCGTGAGCGTCCCGCATGCCCAGGTCATCGAGGCGTTCGACCGCCTTGACCGCTACGTATTTGGCCAATAGGAAACAAGACGCGCAGCCATCCCGAAGGGGGCTCCGAAAGCCATGTATGCCTATCTCTGCAAAGCCCTGATACTCGCAGGCAGCATCCTCATGGCCTACAACATCTATCGCTATGTGCGGTATGCCCAAACCCTTCTCCACCGCGACGGCTGGGAGCACGAGCGCCGCACGCTGCTCTTCCCCATCTTGCTGCTTGTCTGCTTCCTCATGGGCTATCTCTTTGTGGGCACGCTGGGCGACCCTGAGCCTGTAGTGGCAGGCATCCTTTTAGGTGGCAGCATCTTCGTGTATTGCATGATCTCCTTCCTCATGCACATCACCAGCCGCATCGAGGAGAACGAGCACCTCGCGGCTCAGCTCGCCGCAGCAGAAGAGGCAAGCCGCGCAAAGTCGAGCTTTCTCTCCACCATGAGCCATGAGATCCGTACGCCCCTGAACGCCATCATCGGCCTCAATGCGATTTCACTTCAGGAAGAAGGCCTGGCGCCTACGCTGCGCAATCGCCTCGAAAAGGTGGATGGAAGCGCTCGGCACCTGCTTGCACTCATAAACAACATCCTCGACATGAGTCGTATTGAGGCAGGGCAGATGGTGCTTGCGGCAGAGCCGTTCTCGTTGCGCGACCTGCAGTCCCATGTCTGCACCGTCATCGATAGCCAATGCACGGCAAAGGGCCTTACCTATCGCTGCGAAATCGTTGGCTCTCCAGACACTCGCTATAGGGGCGACATCACAAAGCTCAGCCAGGTACTCATCAACATCTTGGGCAATTCGGTAAAGTTCACCGAGGCGCCTGGTATCGTCAGTTTGCACGTCGAGCAGGTTCCCTCCTCGGACGCCGGCATGAACACCTTGCGCTTCACCCTCTCCGACACGGGTGTCGGCATGGACGAAGAGTTCATTCCCAAGCTCTTCGGCACCTTTACGCAGGAGCACTCATCCACAACAAGCAGCTATGGCGGCAGTGGCCTGGGCATGGCCATCACCAAGCGCATTGTCGAGCTGATGGACGGCACCATAAACGTGCAGAGCCAAAAGGGCGTCGGCACCACCGTCGTGGTCACCGTCAAGCTGCCCCTATGCGAAGAGCAGGCAGAAGAGGATGCCTCTGCCTCCTCAGGCCACGACACCAACGCCCCGGATGCGGACATATCGCTCGCCGGCCGGCACGTCCTTATTGCCGAGGACATGGACATCAACGCAGAAATCCTTGGCGCCGTCCTGGAGATGCGTGGCATCAGCCACGAGCGGGCATACAACGGACGCCAGGCGGTCGACCTCTTTGACGAAAGCGCTGAGGGCCACTTTGACGCGGTGCTCATGGACGTGCGCATGCCCGTCATGGACGGCCTTTCCGCCGCGCGCGCGATTCGCTCACTTGAGCGTCGCGATTCCTCGCGTGTCCCCATCGTGGCGCTCACGGCAAATGCCTTTGACGATGACGTGCGCCAGTCGCTCGACGCGGGCATGGACGCCCATCTCTCAAAGCCCATCGATCCCGACTTGCTCTACGACACGCTGTGCAGGCTGCTCGGCTAGATGATGCGCATCATGTGGTCTTGTAACTCAGGCAAGATGCGCAAAGATGGCGCTATAGGCCTCGAGCAGCCGGTCAAACGAACACGCCGCATTGGCGGGGCTCGTTGACGGCAGGCGCGTTGCCGGCAATCCGCATTCCTGCTCGCAGCCCAGGCGTTGGTACAGCTCGAAGGCCTTTGCACCCGTGCAGAAGACCGCCTCGATGGGGGCGGCCTTGGTTATGAGCGAAAGCGCGTTCGGACGCGCGTTCTTGATGCTCGTGTCTGAGGCGCCCTGTATGTCGCACTCGGCTACGACATCCCAAAGCGCGATGCCATGGCGCAGGCAGAAGGCGCGTTTCTCGCCGTTGTCCGCAGGCATCTCCTCGTTGGCAAGCTGGGCCAGCACGCGCCAGAAGCGGTTCTGTGGGTGTCCGTAGTTATAGCCGAACTCGCGCGACTTGGGACTGGGGAACGACCCCAGCACCAAGACGCGGCTGTTCTCGTCAAACGTGGGCGGGATGGTATGCGTTACGTGCTCCATGCGGCATCTCTTTGCTACGCGCGCCTAATGGGATGACGGATGACCGTCTTCATCTTTGCGGGGTCTGCCTTGCGCGGGTCGGAGAGATAGATCTCGTGATGCCTGCGAAGGTCGGAGAAGTCTTCTTCATACCCCTGTGCTGCGGCAAACTCATGCATGGCGGCGACGGTCGCAGGCTCACTGTCGTAAGGTCCCACATGCATGCTCTGCACGCACAATCCTTCGTCTATCTCGAGAAGCTCGACCGGCGAGAAGTCGAGCTTCTTCTTGGCCGTCGCGGCAGAGACTGCCCACTCGTAGTCCGCCCTCCCAATGAAGTCGGGAACGCGTATGACGGAAACCCAGCAAAACCCTGCCTTGTCAGCATAGTCAACGCCAGCCACGCCGTCTTGCCACCAAAACCCCTCGAGGGGCGGCACCACGTACTGAAAGAAGCCAGGGATGGCGTGGTCGGTCTTGTAGCTCATCTTGAGCGTATATGCCATGCCATACAGCAGCTCAAGCGCCTTTTGGTAGGCACCGCCCGGCTCGTTTGGGTCGCCCTTGCCCTGCACGGCAAGAAAGCGCATCGGAGGAACCGTGACGATGCTTGGCTTGGTCTTGGGCTGATAGAGGTCGCGGTATTCCTTCTTGAAGTCAAACGGCATAGCGAATCTCCAATCTACAAGGCAGCCAGAAAGAGCGACGCGCAGCGCTTCGAAGATAGCTTAACGAAGCGCCGCGCGTCATGGTCACGCACTCCCCGGAACTAGTCCAAATCAGCTCCGTTGCTCTCGCAGACGCGCTTGTACCAGTCGAAGGAATCCTTCTTCTCGCGGTGCAGGTCGCCGTTGCCGTCGTTGTCCTTGTCCACGTAGATGAAGCCGTAACGCTTCTTCATCTCACCGGTGGAGGCGGACACGAGGTCGATGCAGCCCCACATCGTGTAGCCCATGAGGTCGACGCCGTCGTAGATGGCCTTGCCCATCTCC
>CADBRX010000137.1 GCA_902797175.1 uncultured Coriobacteriaceae bacterium
AGCTGGGGATTCGAACCCCAGATAGGATTGAGTCCTATACTCGCTTAGCAGGCGAGCACCTTCGGCCTCTCGGTCAGCTCTCCGTGGGTGACATGAAATGATACCTCACCTTCACGCCTAATCTCAACACAAATTATGAGTCAATCACAATGTCACCCGCATGGCTGGCAACCTTATCCCACGAAAAGCGACAAACAAGCTCGTCCGCACGCACCGACTCGCCCGGTTCCGCCATCCCAACGTACGAGGCCAGCATGCCCAGCAGCGCCTCGGGTCGCCCATAACGCTCGCGGAGCGCCCCCATGTCCAGATCGCGCTCCCGCTTTGACAGCCTCCGCCCATCCGGGGCGACCAGCAGCGGCACATGCCCAAACGTCGGTCCCGCATACCCAAGCTCGTGGGCGAGCCACGTCTGTCGCGCGGCCGATCCCAGGAGGTCCCGCCCGCGCACCACCTGCGTCACGCCCATCTCGCCGTCGTCAACCACCACGGCCAGCTGATACGCAACCACCCCGTCGCTGCGCCGCAGAAGAAAGTCGCCACACTCCGTTGCCAGCACCTCTCGCTGGGACCCATAGGCAAGGTCGCAAAACTCGATAACGCCAGCGGGATCGTCAACCTCGGGCACGCGCACGCGCGTCGCCGGCGGACGCCGCGCCGCACGCTCCGCTACCTCCGCAGCGCTCAGCCCACGGCAGGTCCCCTGGTACAGGTACGTCCCGTCCGAGGCATGCGGAGCCGTGGCGGCATGCAGCTCCGCCCGCGTGCAAAAGCACGGATACGTGAGCCCCCGCTCCTCAAGCGAGCGGATTGCCTCGCGGTAAAGCTCCTGTCGCTGGCTTTGCCAAAATGGCCCCTCGTCCCAGTCGAGCCCGAGCCACAAAAGGTCCTCCATCAGCAGCTGCGCCGCCTGTGGGTTTTGCGCCCGCGGGTCAAGGTCCTCCACGCGCATGACCATGCGCCCGCCCGCAGAGCGTGCAGAAAGCCATGCCATCAGGCACGAAAAGACGTTGCCCAGGTGCATGCGCCCCGAAGGTGTGGGCGCAAAGCGACCAACCACCAAGTCCGCGTTCGATGTGTGCTGCGTACGTTCCATACGCTGTATGGTAGCGTTCCCGCGCCTCGCGTCCGCCAAAGGATTAGAATCAGTGCTCCGCCACCGTGTCTGTCGCACAAGGGCGCACGCCGGGCGGGCGAGGGATGGCGCACACCATCCAGGCGCGGAAGGAGCCGTCGCGAAAGGAGCCATCATGGACAAGCCGGCCAAGCCGTATACCGAGGCCTTCGTCCTGGGGACGCCCGGCCTGGTCTGCCGTTGGCGCCTTGCGGGAGGGCGACTCGTTGCGCAGGGCCGTCACCTGCGCGCCCTGGCCGCGCGTCACGTGAACGGGGCGCGCATCGCCCCCGAGCTGCTCGCCTGGGTGCGCCAGCACCTGGAATGGACGCTCGAGCCCGCCTCGTCGGAAAACCCCGAAGGCGTGCTCATGACCATCGTGGACGACAAGGGACAGGCCGCCATGTCGCTGGGACCCTACGAGCCGCTGCCCTCGACCTCCCTCCCTGACCTCTACCTTCGCGCGGAGGAGTCGCGCAGGGAGGCGGAAGAGACGGGCATCGCCCCCGAGACGATGTGGTTCGTGGACGGTGGCCGCCTCGTCTGCGACATCGCGGCAGGTTCGGCCGCGTCCGGCGTGACGTCGCTCATAGAGGACCTCGCGCGCGCCATGGGCATGACCGTCTCGCGGAGCAGTGGCGCCTGCGACGCCGCGCAATGTGGCCTGCTCGACTTCGAGGAGGCGTTCCTCGTGTCGGACGAGCACGGAGTCGTCCCGGCAGAGGGCCATGCTGGCCCTGTCTCCACGCGTTTTCAGGAGTCCTACGAGAAGCTCTGCGCGTCGGTTCGCGAGCGTTAGCTGCGGCTTCTCACGCGGCGGGTCGCCGGCCCTAATTCCTAGCCACAATAAGGTATTTTACCTGCCGTTCATTTGCGCCCGCCTGCATGAATTTGCGGGGCTAATTCTGTTTTGCAAGGGGCATGGTGCCAAAGGATTCTCTATGATATACACGTGGCGCGCTGTCACGAGACCATGCGCCATGCCGCGGTGCCCGAGGCACTTCGGCGAGGGGCGGAACGGAGAGGGACCGCCCCTTTGCGGGTCCGCCCGCAGGCACGGGAATGGTCCGGGTCCCCCGTGGTCCCGGTAAGTCACGAAAAGGAGAGGATATGGCGAGAAAGTTCAAGTCCATGGACGGTAACAACGCCGCGGCGTACGTGTCGTATGCGTTTACCGAGGTGGCGGGCATCTACCCGATCACGCCGTCCAGCCCGATGGCCGACTATGTCGACCAGTGGGCAGCAGCTGGCCAGAAGAACATCTTCGGCACGACCGTCAAGGTTGTCGAGATGGAGTCCGAGGCCGGCGCAGCAGGTGCGGTCCACGGCTCCCTTGGTGCCGGCGCCCTGACCACGACCTACACTGCGTCGCAGGGCCTGCTGCTCATGATCCCCAACATGTACAAGATCGCCGGCGAGGGCCTGCCCTCCGTCTTCCACGTGTCTGCGCGTACCGTCGCCAGCCACGCGCTGAACATCTTCGGCGACCACTCCGACGTCATGGCCTGCCGCCAGACCGGCTTTGCCATGCTCGCCGAGGGCAGCGTCCAGGAGGTCATG
>CADBRX010000138.1 GCA_902797175.1 uncultured Coriobacteriaceae bacterium
AAGCCGTAGCGCTTGCCAAAGCCCTCGCGCGTGCTGTAGAGGTCGATGGCCGCCCAGGTGCAGTAGCCCACCATCTCCACGCCGTCGTCCACGGCCTTGGCCATCCACTGGATGTGGTCGCGCAGGAACTTGATGCGGTTCTGGTCGTGCGCGCGCTGCTCGCCGTCCTCCTCCACGAGCACGTCGCGGTGGCCCAGGCCGTTCTCCAGGATGAGGATGGGCAGCTGGTAGCGGTGCCAGTACTCCATGAGCATGAGGTAGAAGCCGTACGGCTCGATGGACCAGCCCCACTCGGTGTGGTCGCAGTAGGGGTTGACGTGGCCGGTGGACATGGCGTTACCGGACTTCTCGCCCTCGGCGATGACGGTGGTGAAGTAGTAGGTCAGGCTGATGAAGTCGGGCTTGATGTGCTCCTTCATAAAGGCCAGGTCGCCGTCGGCGATGATGGCGTCAAAGTCCACGCCCTCAAAGCGGTTGAGGAAGTACTTGGGGTAGTATTCGCGCACCTGGATGTCGGTGAAGCCCCAGCCCATGCAGTACTTGTGCTTCTCGCACTCCTCCACGTCCTCCGGGCCAGTGTCCCACGAACAAACGATGCATGGTGAACATCGCGACTGATTGCCGATAGGCATTAGACATGCCTCAACGCGAGGTGGTTGAATGGTTTCAGAGAAAACCACGCGAGAGGAGAGGTCATGGCAACAAGGGTCTTGGGAAGCAGCAACTTCGAGGTCAGTGCGGTGGGCTATGGGTGCATGGGGCTTTCGCATGCGCATGGTTACGCCATGGAGCATGCCGACGCCGTGCGCGTCGTGCGTGAGGCTTTCGAGGCAGGCTACACCTACTTCGACACATCGGGCATGTACACCGGCGTCACCCGCGCCGGCAATGATGCCAACAACGAGCTTGTGGTGGGCGAGGCGCTCCAGCCAGTGCGCGATCAGGTGATCATCGCCACCAAGTTTGGTGTCAAGATCGGTCCGGGCCACGCCTTCGTATACGACTCCTCCGAGGCCATGATTCGCAAGACCGTTGAGACGAGCCTGCGCCAGCTGCGTACCGACCACCTCGACATCCTCTACCAGGCGCGTCGTGACGAGCGCGTGAGCCCCGAGGAGCTGGCCGGCGTCGTGGGCGAGCTCATCAAGGAGGGCAAAGTCCTCGCCTGGGGCATCTCTGAGGTGACCGACCCCGACTACCTGCGTCGCGCGCACGCCGTCACGCCCGTTGCGGTCATTCAGAACAAGCTCAACATGGCCAACCGAGACACCGAGAAGCTCTTCCCCGTGCTTGAGGAGATGGGCATCGCCGCAACCATCTACACCCCGCTCATGAAGGGCTTCCTGACCGCGCCGGCAGACATCAAGCACCTCATGCGCGAGGGCGACGACTTCCGTCGCTTCATCCCGCAGTACTCGGAGAAGGGCGTGGCCGAAGCGGCGCCGCTCTACGCTCTGCTTGAGGAGTACGCGCAGAAGCACGACTGCACGTGGACGCAGCTCTGCCTTGCCTGGATTCTCAACAAGCGCCCCTACCTCGTGCCCATTCCTGGCACCACCAACCCTGCCCGTATGCGCGAGAACCTCGCCGCCGCGGACATCATCCTCACGGCGGAGGAGATGGCTGACATCGACGCGCGCCTTGACGAGATGCATCCCGAGAGGTTTGGCCAGCAGTAACGCTGACAGTGCGTCCCGGGGGTAGCCCCCAGCGCACACCCGGGATGCACATGTGTGTGAGTGTTAGCCGAGATCCTCGCCGTTGCTGGCAATGACGCGCTGGTACCACCAGAAGCTGTCTTTGCGAATGCGGTGCAGGTCACCGGTACCGTCGTCGTTGCGGTCCACGTAGATGAAGCCGTAGCGCTTCTTCATCTGGCCCGTATTGAACGACACGAGGTCAATCGGCCCCCAAGTGGTGTAGCCAAAGATGTCCACACCCTCCTCCTCGACGGTTGCGCGCAGGTTCCTGATGTGGTCGCGCAGGTAGTCCACGCGGTATGGGTCGTGCACGCGCTCCTGCCCGTCCTCGACCACGACCTCGTCATACGCGCCCAGGCCGTTCTCCACGTCAAAGAGAGGCACCTGGTAGCGGTCGTACATCACGTTGGTAGTGCTTGACGTACAGGCGCCAGAAGGGCAGGTAGATGAGCATGCCGAGGACAAAGACCACCGCGACGATCAAGACGGTGCTCCTCCCCGTGATTGCCTTCGTCATCGGCCTGGTCATCTACCTGCCCTTCTGGAAGGCCTACGAGAAGCACTGCCTCGAGGAGGAAGCCGCGAACGAGCAGAACGCCGCGTAAGGCTCGACCGCAGATACCATAAGCCCCTTCCTTTCCCAAAGGGGGACTGACCTGAGTGTCGGTCCCCCTTTCTGCTTTGGTTGAGGGACTCGTGTGAGAGTCATGAAATCGAATTCATATGCATGCGCTGAGGCGTCGCCTTGATGGATGCTAGGGGCATAAAGAGAGACCAGACGCAACGCTCGTGGGGCGACGTGGTTTTGGAGGGTTGTCATGATCGAGGACTATCGCAAGGCGTGTAAACGCGGCAAGCGCGAGGTGAGCGCCGCCCTTTCGTCAGGACGCTATCCCTACCTCCCCGCCCTTGATGACATCTTGGGATCGAGCAGGGGCTCTGGCGAGGTGCCTGTGGGCGTTCGCGAGATACCTATAGAGCTTGTGGTCGGCACCAAGACACGTGGGCGCTCCAACCTCTTCTCGTGCGGCTTTCTGCCCATAGCGGACGAAGACACCGAGTTTGCCGCCAAGTGGAGCAGGCTCTACGATGCCCAGACTTCCGAGGGCATTCGCGATCCTGTGGTGGTGTACGAGTACCTCCAGCGCTTCTACGTGCAGGAGGGCAACAAGCGCGTGTCGGTGCTCCGCGCGGTCGGCGCGCCGACCGTCCTGGCGAGCATCACGCGTGTCATGCCCGCACCCTCCGACGACATCGCCGTGCGTTGCTATCACGAGTTCGTGCGCCTGTACCGCGTGGCGCCTGTGTATGGCCTGCGCTTTTCGAAGGAAGGGTCATGCGAGAAGCTTGCTGAGCTTCTGGGGCAGACGCTTGACACGCCTTGGCCCGAGGACATGGTGCGCAGGCTGACGGCGACGCTCTACCAGTTTGCCCGATCGTATAGGTCGCGCGGTGGGCAGATGCTCTCGCAGACGTTGGCAGACGCCTTCCTGTTGTACGTGCAAGCCTACGCGACGTCTGATCCGCTTGGCGTGACCAACAAGCAGATGGATGAGCGTGTGGCCCGCCTGTGGGGCGAGTTTGTGGTGGCTGCGCAAGAGGAATCCATTGCCTACATCGAGAGCCCCAAGGAGCCTTCAAAGGGCAAGGTCATACCCGCCATTAAGGGGATCACACACGGTTTGCGGTCAACAAAGCCGCTGAGCTTGGCGTTTGTGTACGACCGCGACCCGTCTGTCTCGGGCTGGACGGCCCTGCACGAAAAGGGGCGGCTTGACCTGCAAGAGCGGCTGGGTGGTAGGGTTGAGACCACGGCAGCCTTTGACTGCGCTTCTGACGACGACTTTGACCAGGCGGTGTCGACGGCCATAGCCGAGGGCGCCGACGTCGTGGTGACGGCCTCTCCGCGCCAGATGGAGCAGACGCGCAGGGCGGCGGTCGAGTATCCCAAGAAGACGTTCATCAACTGTTCCTTGAACCTCTCCTCTAATGCCGTTAGGACCTTTAACGCGCGCATGTACGAGGCTAAGTTCCTTATGGGTGCGCTGGCGGCGGGTATGGCGGAAAACCACCGTGTGGGATACCTGGCAAACTCCCCAATCTTTGGGAGCGTTGCGGAAGTCAACGCCTTTGCCATCGGAGCTGCCATGGTGGATCCCTACGCCACGGTGTATCTGCGGTGGATCTCTGCGGAGGGGTTTGACTGGAGGGAAGGGCTTGCGGAGGATGACGTGCACGTTCTTTCTGGTCGAGACTACCCCAATCCGCTCGATCCCAACGAGCCATATGGGCTTTCGTGCCTGCACCATGATGGTCTGAACGAGCGCGTCGCCACGCCCGTATGGGATTGGGGCAGATACTATGAGCTCATGGTGCGATCCATCCAGGACGACCGTTGGCGTAGGGAGGGCAAGGAGCATCGCGACCAGGCGCTTAACTACTGGTGGGGCATGTCGGCGGACGTCGTGGGCCTAGAGATCGAGGAGGGGCTGGCAACGGGACCTCGAAGGCTCGTTCAGACCCTGCGTCAAGCGCTCCTTGAGGGCCGTCTGCACCCCTTTGAAGGGCTGCTTGTTGCCCAAAAAGGCGTGGTGGTTCACGATGAGGGGTCTCCGCGGCTGACTAACGAAGAGATTGCCTCGATGAGCTGGCTCAACGAGAACGTGGTGGGCCGTCTGCCCAAGAGCTGGGAGCTTTCCCCGAGGGCGGCAGACGACGTGGCAATGTCTGGCGTCATCTCGGCAGAGACTGACGCGGCGGAAGATTAGGGCAAAGGAGAGAGATGCGCATCCTTGCCGTTTCGGACATAGAGGACGATGTGCTCGTCTCCCAGCTCTCTGGCAAGACGCTGGGCCGCTTTGACCTCGTGGTGTCCTGCGGCGACCTCGGGCCCGCGTATCTGGACTTTGTCGCCACCATGGCCAACGCCCCGCTTGCGTATGTGCGGGGCAACCACGATGTGGGCTACGAGGACAGCTTTGCCATGGGCGGCATCAACCTGGATGGTGTGATCGAGAAGATAGGGGGGCTTCGGTTTGCCGGCCTCGAGGGTTCTCTTGACTACCGCGAGGGCATCGTGGGCTACAGCCAGGGCGAGATGAGTCGCAAGGCCGCCAAGCTGGGCCTGCGCGCCGCGCTTACGGGCGGCATCGACGTGCTGGTCACACATGCCCCCGCCAGGGGCTACGGTGACCTGCCCGACGGGCCGCACCAGGGGTTTGACGCCTTCAATGGCCTGCTCAGCTGGGTTCATCCTAGGCTGATGCTGCATGGGCACGTGCATCTTGACTACGGCATGATCGAGCGTGAGCGTGCCCATCCCAGCGGCACCAAGCTCGTCAACGCCTGCGGATGGAAGGTGCTGGAGCTCTAGAGCCTCAGGGGACTCGCGCTAGAATCGAACATGCCTAGCAGGCTGCTCGGGATAACGCGCGGAGGGCTCTTATGCAAAGAATATCCTTGAACGACGGTTGGTATGTATATGCGCGCGACGACGCATTCTCGCTCGTCACTGCGATACCTGACGATGCGGTGCCCACAAGCGTGCCCTATGACGCGTTGCTGCACGAGGGCCAACGGCCCGACAGCGTGAACGCCGGGCGCACAAGCCACTTTGATGGCCAGGTGTACTACTACCAGCGCGAGCTCGTGCTAGACGAGTCCCTGCGGGACAAGCGCCTGCTGCTGAAGTTCGAGGCCATCTTCTCAAAGTCGTTCGTGTATGTGAATGGATCGCAGGTTGGTATGGGTGACTTTGGCTATGCGAGCCTGACCTGCGACATCACCAGCTATGTGCGCTGGGATGCCCCCAACACGCTTCTGGTGGTCTGCAAGACCGATCTTCTGAGCTCCCGCTGGTATGCGGGTTGCGGGATCGTGCGGCCGGTTTGGCTGATGTACGGCCCGCAGGTCCACACGGAGCCCGACAGCATCTGGCTGACCACGCAGGAGCTTACGCCCGACGGTGGCGCTCGCGTACGTCTGCGTGCCACGCTGCTTAACTACACCGGCGTGGCCAGGAACGTGAACGTGCGGCTGCGCATCTTTGACGCCGAAGAAGCTGACGTGCTTAACGAGGCCTTCCCTGTGCGGATGGGGGAGCGTTACGAGCTCAATCGGCACCTCTACCTGCGCGGCATTCGCCCGTGGAGTGAGGAAGACCCACAGTGGTACTGGATCGAGCTCACGGTGGGCGATGACGTGGCGCACATGCGTTGCGGCCTGCGCACCGAGTCGTGGGATCCTGAGAGAGGGCTCCTCGTCAACGACAAGCCCGTTCTGCTGCGGGGCGCCTGCATCCATCACGACGAGGGCATCCTCGGCGGCGTCGCGCACAAGGAGTTCGAGCTCTGGCGCGTGGCGCGACTGAAGGAGGCGGGCTTCAACGCCATACGTAGCGCGCACAACCACGCCTCGCAGGAGCTGCTCGACGCCTGCGACAAGCTGGGCATGTACGTGCTCGACGAGGTCTGCGACATGTGGACCAAGCTGAAGGGCTTCGGCGACTTTGCCCAGTACTTCCCGCATAGCTGGCGGCAGGTGACCACGTCCCTCGTGCGCGAGGACCGCTGCCACCCCTGTGTGGTGGGTTACTCCACGGGCAACGAGATCTCTGACATCAACACCGAGCGTGGCTTTGAGGTGGCTCACGAGCTCTGCGAGCTCATCCATGAGCTGGACGACACACGCTTTGTGACGAACGGTGTGAACGGAGCCTTCGCGGCGGGCGAGGAGGTGGCTGACATCGCGGCTGACCTCACTGGGCGGCCGCGCGAGGACTTCGTCACCGGCGATGTGAACCAGTTCATGGGGCTCATGGCCACACGCATGGCCGACATCACGCGCCACCCGGTGGTCTCGCGCGTGCTGGAGCGTCTGGACAGCAGCGTTGACGTGCAGGGATATAACTACATGACGGCGCGCTACGAGAGCGACGCGGCGCGGTACTCCCAGCGCGTGATGCTGGGCACAGAGACGTATCCGCGCCAGGTCGCCGAGAACTGGGATCTCATCGAGAAGCTGCCGGCAGTCATTGGCGAGTTCACGTGGACTGGCTGGGACTACATTGGCGAGTTGGGCGGCGAGCCGTATCCCGCGTGGCAGAACACGTCGGGCGACGTGGATACCTTTGGCTTCCGAAGGCCCGTCTCGTACTGGCGCGAGATTGTGTTTGGGCTTCGTACCAGCCCGTACATCGCGGTTCGTCCGCCTGAGGCGCATGGCACGCCGCGCATGTTTGGCCCGTGGAAGTTTACCGACGCGGTGGCGAGCTGGACGTGGGGCGTTGAGCCGGGAACCCCGATGACGGTTGAAGTGTATGCGCCGAACGGGTCAGTTGAGCTGCGGCAGAATGGCAAGACGGTGGGGTGTGCGGAGACGGCCGAGCGCTACGCGCTCTTTGAGGTGCCCTACGAGGAGGGAACGCTTGAGGCCGTGACCGAGGCGTGCGAGCGTTGTACGCTTGCCACAGCCGACATCGCGACTGCCCATCTGGTTACCGAAGATGTCGCCTACGGTGACTGGATCTTCTCGCAGGCGCACGTCGAGGATGCGGAGGGCACGTGGGTGCTTGACAGCGGCTGGTCGTGGGAATGTGCGCGTGAGGGCTACGAACTGGTCGCAGCGGGTTCGAGCGTGTCCACGCCGGCCGATTTCGGCGCGTCAAGCGTACGTCTGAGCGGCCAAGGAGCCCTGGCGATCTACCGTAAGCTCTAACCACGACGCCGTGCGGCGAAGGGCTACCCGTAAACCGCGGTGCAGCGAGGATATGACATCATAAGTGAGCGGGGCGTCAAGAGAAGGGGCGTTACGATGAGCGAGACAGTTCAGACAAAGTATGGCCAGCTAGCGGGTGTAGATTGCGGCGACTACGTAGCATACAAGGGCGTGCCCTACGCGCAGCCGCCGGTAGGGGAGCTTCGCTGGCGTGCTCCGCAGCCGCTTAAGCCATGGGAGGGCGTGCTTGAGGCCACCGAGTTCCGTGGTCGCTGCATGCAGGATGATCCCGCCGGTCCTCCCTGGGACAAGGACTTCTACGACGACCCCAGCTACCTTCCGCCTGCGACCGAGGATTGCCTCTACCTGCACATTTGGGCTCCCAAGGGTGCGCATGGCGCTCCGGTGGCGCTCTGGATTCATGGCGGCGCGTTCATGGGCGGCTACGCCTTCGAGAAGGAGTTTGACGGCGCGGCATACTGCGCGCGCGGCATTGTCATGGTGAGCGTGGAGTATCGCTGTAACGTGTTTGGCTATCTGGCGCATCCGTGGCTGACGGCCGAGGCCGGCACCTCTGGCAACTATGGCACGCTCGACCAGATCGCGGCCCTGCGCTGGGTGCACGAGAACATCGCGGCCTTTGGCGGGGACCCGGCAAACATCACGCTGTTTGGCCAGAGCGCCGGTGCCATGAGCGTGCAGACGCTCTGCTCCTCACCGATGGCCAAACCCTACATCGCCAAGGCCATCCTGCAGAGTGGCGGCAGCTACGGAACGGGCCTGCACCGCGACATGCCGCTCTCCGAACAGGAGCATTACGGCGCGTACTTTGCCGAGGTCGCGGGCGTGAAGAGCCTTGAGGAGATGCGTGCGCTCTCTGCCAACCGCGTGCTGACGCTCATCCCGCAGCTCTTCCAGAAGGCCATGCCCGAGGCGCATGGGCTCTTCCTCACGCCGACGATGGACGGCAAGGTGCTCACGGGCGGCTACTACGACCTGATGGACGAGGGCTTCATCGCCGATATCCCCTACCTGATCGGTTGCACCAAGGACGACATCCTCACCACGCCCGAGATGGACAAGCCTGCGGATGACCCCCTCTACCAGTGCTGCATCGCCTTCTCGCACAAGCTGGAGGACCTGGGCCGCAGGCCGGCGTATATGTACTACTTCACGCGCGACCTGCCTGGCGACGACCTGGGCGCCTGGCACTCCAGCGAGCTTTGGTACACCATGGGAACGCTCGACCGCTGCTGGCGCCCGTGGACTGAGGGCGACCGGGAGCTCGAGGCGCGCATCCTGGACTACTGGACCAACTTCATGCGGGCGGGTGACCCGAACGGCGAAGGACTGCCCGCATGGGCGCCGTGCGACCGCGAGGAGTCGTTCGTCATGGAGCTGAACGTCTAGACCTCTGAGCGAGCGTGCTCGCTACGATAGGCGATAGCGCTGCTTGGGGCTGCGGGGCTTGCCGATGCGGATGGCCACGCCCTGCTCTACGAGGCGCGAGAGCCGGTAGGTCGCCGTGCGACGTGACAAGCCCGTTCCATCGGCCACCTCCTGAGCCGTCGACTCGCCATGCTCCTTGAGGAAGAGGACCACTTCATCCTGTGTGACGAGGGAGTCGGCCGCCTTCGTCGGAAGCTCTATCGCAAGGGAGAACGAAGAGATGTGATCTTCTGCGCGAGGCGCGGGAAGGCCCTCCCGCGCGAGTTCGCTGCAGATGAGCCTGTAGCCAGCCTTTCGGTTTTTGACCAGGTAGCCATCCGAGAAGGGCACGGCCTCCAGGAGCGAGAGCAGGTACTGGTTGCGGGCAGAGGCGTATCCAGGCGTGGCGAGGCTGTCGGAGGTGACGGTTCCGTAAAGGCCTCCTGGGCTCGTGACCTCAAACTTGTTCGGAGCAAGGCTCACCTGTACGGCCGTTCCGCGAGCAAGGGGAGAGTAGTCCCGGTGCACGAGCGCATTGGCCACCGCCTCGCGCGCAGCTGCGAGGGGTAGTCGTGCAACTTCCGAGCCGTTCTCGTTGCGCTGGATTGCGGCGATCGTGTCGGTCAGGATCGCTGGAATGGGGCCAGCCATCGTCTGGGCATCTGCGTAGGTGATGAGCCCCGATTCCTCGTCACGTGAGGGGTTGGCAACAAAGGTGACCGTGAGTCGCGGGAAGAACTGCTGCGGGTAGACACCGAGAGCGAGCAGGCCCGCCAGGGTGGGCCTCAACGCTCCATCAGCTGCGCGCGAGAGCACATGAAGCATCGTAAGCGTCTCGGCATCATCTCGGTCTGCGAAGATCTTTGGGTGCAGTGAGCGTTGGCGCTCGAGAACTGCGTTGACAAGATCCCGGTCAAGGTCATTGAAAGAAGCGCCCTCAACGATGTCGAGGTCATAGGTTGGTTGCGTGCGCTCCTCGAGCAGACGGTCTATCTCGTATGTGGTGAGCTTGCGATCGCCGTCTGACACGCGCACATATGAGCCTTGATAGACGCCTCGTTCGGTGATGTAGCAGGGCTTTTCGCATGGAGGCAGCTCATGTACGTGGGCCACCACGAGCTGTGTGCCCTCAAAGTCGACGACGTTGATCTCGGGGCGGATTGGCGGGGTGAGCTTGTCGGAGCAGATAGTGGCAAGGGAGTCCGCCGTGGGCTTGGCCCGAAAGCCCGGAGCGACGGTGAAGCCGTTCTTCTCGGACAGGCCGAGGATGATGGTGCCTCCCGGCCCGTTGCAGAAGGCGGACACGGTCTCGGCCATGGAGGCGGGGAGCTTCTGGACAGACTCCTTTACCTCGATGTCCTGCGTGTCGGTTGCCACATGTCGCAAGTCTTTGACAAGAGCGTCGATACGCCTGCGATCTATTGCCATGATGACCTCACTTCGCAAAGCTTTGCAAAAGTGAGGTCATCTTAACAAGGGAATCGGACTGAGTGTTGCAGTGCTCGGCAACTGGATGGCCGCCGTGGTTCGGTGACACATCCCCATCCGCGACGTGGGCGTGCGTGGCCGAGGGCGAGCAGGGCAACGGGGACACCTTCCAGAACCCATTGCTTCCGGCCAACCCTTGGGGCTGGGCCATCGACCCGACGGGCCTGCGCTGGACGCTCAACGTCTATCAGGACCGCTACCACAAGCCGCTCTACATCGTGGAGAACGGCTGCGGCTATCTGGAGGAGCCCGGTGAGGACGGTGTCGTGCACGATCCGTATCGCATACAGTTCTTCCGAGACCACATCGCGCAGGTGCGTGAGGCCGTGGCTGATGGCGTTGACGTGCGCGGCTACTTTGCCTGGGGCGCGATGGACATCGTGAGCGCCAGCTCGTGCGAGATGTCCAAGCGCTACGGCTTCATCCATGTGGACCAGGATGACTACGGCCACGGCAGCGGCAAACGCACGCCCAAGGAGAGCTTTGCCTGGATGCGGCGCGCAGTTGCCAGCAACGGCCGGGAGCTCTGAGGGAAGATGCTCAAGGGGCATGCCCGAGATGCGACATGCCCCCCAATCGTCATCGCAAGACACGGCTAGAGTCGCTTACAGCTTCTCGACGTAGTCGGAAAGCACCTTGCGCTGAGGATGACGCGGACCGGGACCACTATTCTCCGGGTTTTCCAGTCGACGGGTTAACCTCAACCTAGCGCGTTGGCGTTGCTTTTATGTGACCAGAGGCAAGTAAGCGTGCGCGATGGCCAGAGAGGCCGGGAGGCATGTTGCGCTGCCACATCAGCTATCGACCGATTTTGCGCCGTGAACCTCTCCTCTGGGCATGCTACTCTGTTACGCTTCACGTAGCAGTTTGTCACAAGGAGAAAGGGACACCATGGACTACAAGACGCTCAGGCCGTTCCCCGACGGATTCCTTTGGGGAGCCTCGTCCTCTGCCTACCAGTGCGAGGGTGCCTACCTGGAGGACGGCCGTACGCTCTGCGTGAGCGACACGGCGCCAGTACCCGAAGGCTATACCAACTTTAACGACGGTGTCGACCACTACCATCACTTCCGCGAGGACATCGCCCTCATGGCCGAGATGGGCTTCACGGAGTTCCGCTTCTCCATCTCGTGGCCGCGCATCCTTCCTGCGGGCAAGGGCGAGCCCAACGCGCTGGGAATCCAGCACTACCATGAGGTCATTGACGAGTGCCACGACCATGGCATCGAGCCCGTCGTGACGCTCTATCACTTTGACCTGCCGCAGTGCCTGCAGGACGAGTATGGCGGCTGGGCAAGCCGTCAGTGCATCGACGACTTTGTAGAGTACTGCCGCGTGTGCTTTGAGGCGTATGGCGACAAGGTCAAGTACTGGCTCACCATCAACGAGCAGAACATGATGGCGCTCTTCCAGGGTGCCCAGTATGGCAGCCCCAAGGGTCAGTGGCAGGCCAACCACCACATGCTGGTTGCCCAGGCCAAGGCCATGATTCTGTGCCATGAGATGTGCCCCGACGCCTGGATCGCCCCAGCGCCCAACATCACGGCTATCTATCCTGCCAGCTCGAGCCCCGAGGACAACCTCGCCGCCATGGACTGGGACCAGCTGCGCAACCGCCTCTTCCTGGACACCGCCGTCTTCGGCGAGTACCCGGAGGCCCTCTGGAACTGGTGGACCGATCAGGGCATTGTCCCCGATGTGGAGGACGAGGACTGGGCTACGCTCAAGGATGCCCACCCCGACTTCATCGCCTTCAACTACTACGGTGCCGGCTGCGCCAAGTACGTTGACGTCGAGGAAGGGGAGCGTGTCGTGGCGGAGGCCAAGGCAAAGGGTGGACGCATCGCCTTCATGACCGGCCTCATGACCTATCCGGGCCTTGCCGCCAATGTGGCCAACCCGCTGCAGAAGACCACGAGCTACGGCATGGGCGTTGACCCCGTGGGCCTGCGCATCACGCTGCGCCAGCTGTGGGAGCGCTACCAGCTGCCGCTGCTCATCACCGAGAACGGCTGCGGCGTTCGCGACGAGCTCGTGTGGGAGGATGGAGAGTCGCGTATCCACGACGACTACCGCATCGACTACCTGCGCCAGCATATCGTTGCCTGTCAGCAGGCCATTACCGACGGCGTCGACCTCATGGGCTACAGCCCCTGGAGCGCCTTTGACCTCATCTCCACGCACGAGGGCATCACCAAGCGCTACGGCCTCATCTACGTGGACCGCGACGAGTTTGACCTCAAGGAGATGAAGCGCTACCGCAAGGACTCCTTCTTCTGGTACCAGAAGGTGTGCAAGAGCAACGGAGCCGAGCTGGATTAGACGATACGCCTCTGCTCTGGGCTCTTGCTAAGCATGGGGTGGCTCACGGTATGTGGGCCACCCTTATTATGCGTGGGTCTATAAGGTGACAATGAATCCGAACGACCCATCATTTGTGGGTCGTTCTGTTCGTGCAGGCCCTAGATTGTGTGAAGTGCGACGGAATGACCCATCATTTGTGGGTCGTTTCGCCTGATATCCACCACGCTGGGATCGCCTCACGCTCCCAGCGTGGTGGCGCGTTCGACGATCTCGTGCGGGACGATGACGGTCCTGTATTCTGGGGAGCTGCCCTGCATATAGTCAAGAAGCTGCTCTACGGCGTGGTCGGCAAGCTCTTCTACATGGCGGTTTACCGACGAGAGCGAAGGACTCAGCAATTCGGTGATGAGGGAGTCGTCGCAGCCGATGACGCGCACCTCTGAGCCAATGCCAAGGCCATGTGCTTGCAGCGCATGCATGGCACCTATCGCTGCGCGGTCTCCCATAGCGACAATGCCGTCGAGGGGTATGCCCTCGCACAAGAGCTCATCGACGAGCTGGGCTGCCTCGATGTGACTTGGCTGCTCGTGATGGCCATGCAATATGAGTCGATGGTCGAGGCGCACGCCTGCCTCGGCAAGCGCCTCGACATAGCCTATGTAGCGTGGATGCCGCTCGATGGGCTCATGTGATGCCGACACGATAACGAGCGCTACGTGCGTGCTTCCCCTATCCAGAAGGGTCATGGTCATGTCGTGGGACATCTGCCTCACGTCGTTATCCACCAAGGCGAGGTTATCGCGTGTGCCTACGACCATGCGGTCGAGGGCAATGACGGGAATTCCCTGGGGCAGGGAAGAGATGTCGAGCGGGTGGCTGTTGTTTACGAAGATGAGTCCATCGACCTGCTTGTGCAGCATGCTGCGTATGTATGCCTACAAGCCTGGCACGTTGGCCATGACCTTCCTCAACAGCTCCATCGAGGGTGCGGACACCGACACGGTGCGTGAGGTGGCCATCCTCATGAAGCAGACGGGCGCCGACATCCACTGCATCGGTGACGGCGGCTTCGCCGGCTGCTCGAGCCCCGAGAACGTGCAGCAGCTGAGCTTCTCCATCAAGGGAAAGCCCTACACCTACTACCGCATGGCGAGCGTCAACCGATAGGACCCTTGCTGCCTGACCATATCGCGGCGAAAACGCATCTTTTGGCGAACAGTCCCGTACTCTCACCATGAGGGTACGGGATTCTTTCTATGTAGGCAAAGGCCTCCCGGGGGGAGGACGGTTCAAGGAGGGAACCATGGCATTTCCTAAGGGCTTTTTGTGGGGTGGCGCGACGGCGGCCAACCAGTACGAGGGCGGCTGGAACTTGGACGGCAAGGGCGCAAGCGTGCCCGACCACATGCGCGGCGGCGACGTCAACACCCCGCGCCAGATTGACGCCGACTTCGTGCCCGGCGCGCTCTATCCAAGCTGGATCGCGTCGGACTTCTACCATCACGTGGACGAGGATATAGCGCTCTTTGCCGAGATGGGCTGGAACGTCTTCCGCATGTCCATCAACTGGAGCCGTCTCTTTCCCACTGGTATGGAGGACGAGCCGCTCGAGGCGGGCGTTGCGTTCTATGACCACGTCTTTGACTGCTGCATCGCCCATGGCATCGAGCCGCTGGTCACGCTCAGCCACTACGAGCTGCCCTACGCGCTGGTAGAGAGGTACAACGCATGGGAGAGCCGCGCCCTCATCGACCACTTCTTCACCTACGCCAAGTTCTGCCTGGACCGTTGGCACGACAAGGTCAAGTACTGGCTCACCTTCAACGAGAACAACGGCGGCGTGCTCGAGATGGGTGCCGCCCTGAGCCTCTCGCTCATCAAGAACTACTCGGGAACCATGTTCGAGATTCCGACGACCGCCCAGCAGCGCTTCAACGCTCTGCACTACCAGTTCCTCGCCTCGGCCAAGATCGTGAGCTACGCGCACGAGAACTACCCTGGCGTCATGATGGGCAACATGGACGGCTTCATGGCGTCGTATGCGAACACCTGTGACCCAGCCGACGTGCTGCTCAACCAGGAAAGAATGCGCGAGAACAACTGGTATTCGTCCGACGTGTACGTGCGTGGCCACTACCCGCAGTTTGCAAGGCGCCTCTGGAAGGAGCGCGGCGTCGAGCTTGACTGGCAGCCCGGCGACAAGGAGCTCCTTGAGGCTGGCACGGTGGACTTCTACAGCTTCAGCTACTACCAGACCGCCACGCACACCACGCACGACGATGTCGAGATGACAGGTGGCAACCTCCTGTTTGGCGCGAAGAACCCCTATCTCAAGGCCAGTGACTGGGGCTGGCAGATTGACCCCACGGGCCTGCGCATCTTCCTGAACGAGCTGACCGACCGCTACGACGGGATCCCCCTCATGGTGGTGGAGAACGGGCTGGGCGCCTTCGACGAGCTGGTGGTCGAGGACGGCGAGGAGCGCGTGCACGACCCCTACCGCACCGACTACCTCAAGCAGCACGTCAAGGCCATGAGCGAGGCCATCGAGGACGGTGCCAACCTGATTGGCTATACCTGGTGGGGCGGCATCGACCTGGTCAGTGCCAGCACCGGCGAGTACGCCAAGCGCTACGGCTTCATCTACGTTGACTACCACGACGATGGCACCGGCGACGGTCACCGCGTGCGCAAGGACAGCTTCTACGATTACCAGCGCATCATTGCGAGCAACGGCGAGGATCTCTCGTAGGGTCATCAGTGCGATGCATCGCGATGGGGTGGACTCGATACGTTGTCGAGCCCGCCCCATCGCGGTTTCAGAGCATGCAAATACGATTTGGCGACCAGATCATGGCCCTACAGCTCGATGACCTCCAGGTCGTCGGGAACCCACAGCTGGCCAGAGAAGCACGACTGCCCCTCTGCAAGGTTGAGCTCTCTGGTCAGCGGAGCATTCTTCGTAGCCATCTCGGTATGTTATACTTGATATACCTAATTCTAAGTGATTTTACAAAGGATATATCAGTAGTTATGGCTTCTTCACGTCCCATTTCCCCCGTCATCACGCGCGCTGCCGGACAAGTCGGCAGTCATCTCTCCACATGGAGGCGCATCGAGGGCATCACTGCGGCAGAACTCGCAGCCCGTGCAGGTGTGAGCACCGACACGGTGAGTCGCGCCGAGCGAGGAGACCCTTCGGTCGGATTCGGGAAGATTCTCGCCATGGCAAGGGTGCTGGACATCATGCCGCAGGTCATCGACGCCTTCGACCCCGCAACCACCGAGATGGGTCGCATGAGACTCATGCAGTCGGTCCCCAAGCGGGTGAGACGAGCATGAGCGAGCGCGGCATAGCGGTCTATGTGGATGTGCAAGGCAAGACGGAGCTGGTGGGCAATGCCTTCTTCCACGGCCATGGAAAGGGATTGCGCACTACCTTTACCTATACGCCCGATTGGGTCGCCAATCCACATGGCTTTGCGATCTCTCCCCAGGCGCCCCTTCAAAACCTCACGACAGGATCCATGAATATGCTTGGCTTCTTGTCGGATGCAGCGCCAGACCGCTGGGGCAGACACCTCATATTCCGTGGTATGCAAAACGAAGCAGCAAATAGTCAGTCACCTCTGCGCAGCATCGATGACGTCGACTACTTACTTGGAGTTGATGATTGGTCTCGAATGGGAGCCCTACGATTCTCCATCGATGGCGGCAAGACGTTCCTTGGGGTTGGCACTGACATCCCCAAGCTGGTCGCCCTACCGAAGCTGCTCGACGCAAGCAGAAGCGTCAGTGCGGGATCCGACGGGTGGGAGCAGGTTAAATCGCTCCTAGACGCTGGAAGCAGCTCGCTGGGTGGCGCACGTCCGAAGGCAACCGTCGCAGACGGCGCAACCCTTCTACTCGCGAAGTTTCCCAGCGCTCACGACGATTGGAATGTCATAGCCTGGGAAGCTTGGGCGCTGGAGATGGCACGCAGAGCTTGCCTCCGAACGCCCCCCTGGCGTTTGGAACATGTTGGTGAAAACGCCATCCTGCTCGAAGAACGGTTTGACCGAACGAATCGAGGTAGGGTTCCTTATCAGAGTGCGTTGTGTGCTTTGGGACTTGGCGATGGCATAGAGTCAGACTATGCCGAACTGGGCGACATCACCCGAACGATATGCAAAGACTCCTTAGGGGAGCTGTTGGAGCTATTTGGACGCATGGCTCTCAGTGTCGCCCTTCACAATACCGACGACCACCTTCGCAACCATGGGTTCTTGCGCACCGGCAACAGCTGGCAGCTCTCTCCTCTGTTTGATGTCAATCCCAATCCGTTTGCAGACGAACAACGTGCATTGCTCCTGTTCGGCGAGAGCGGAAGCGGAGAGGTGGAAGGTCTCAAGGCATGTGGCACCATCTTTGGCATAGGCAGGGACAGGCAGACGGCATGCGTCAACAGAATCGTCGAAGCATTTCGCTATTGGAAACCTGCTGCCAGACAACTCGGTTGCGCAACGCGAGAGATAGCCCTGTTCGAACCAGTCTTTGAGGAGCGCCTCCAGGCGTTACGGGAGGCTTTCTAACACGCTCGTCGGCCAGTTTCTTCACTACGCCAAGTGCTACCTGAATCTGCTAGGACCGCTTGGACGACCCGTGCCACATCGACTATCTACTCAGTCCGTACAGCCGTGTCGCATTCCCGTAAAAGACATCCTGCGCGATGGGGGCAATGAGCGGGTCTTCTGCCAGGCCCTCCTTGTTGGCCAGGGTGATTGGCGTGGGTGTGTAGGGCGTGTCGCTGCCATAAAGCAAGTGTGTGGGATCGGCAATGTGCATGAGGCCCTCGAGCATGACGGGACGTGCGTCGCCGGCAAGGTCCCAGTAGAGGCTCTTGAGGTTGTCCATCACGTTGATGGGCTCCATTAGGCCCGCGGGTACGAGCACGCGCGAGATGCCTGACAGGCGATGTGCGATGGCCGGCACAAACGAGCCCGCATGCGGCACGACCCAGCGGATGTGCGGATAGCGGTCGATGACGCCATGGGCCATGAGGTTGAGCACCGCACGGGTGGTGTCAGCGATGTACTCAAAGAGCGGCGCGGGGCCCGCGGTAAAGATGCCCTGCGGTACGGCCGGGGGAAGCGACGGGTGGATGGTCACCACGGCTGCGCGCTCGTCCAGAAACGCCATGAGCGGCTCAAGTGCGGGGTCGCCCAGGTAGATGCCATTTCCGTTGCTGGGGAGCTTGACGCCAAGCGCCCCGAGCTCGTCAAAGCCGCGTCGCGCCTCCTCGATGGAGGCGCCTACCGCGGGTACGGGCAGCATAGCGGCAAAGCCCAGACGGTCTGGGTGGCGCCTGCACACAGCTGCCAGCTCGTCGTTGATGGTCCTGGCGAGGCGCGCTGCCACTGAGTCATCTCCTCGATGGATATGCGGGGTCGAGATGGAGAGGATGCAGAACTCCTGATTCGTCTCGTCCATGAAGCGCAGGTGAGCTTCCTCGGACCAGGTGGGCGTGGGGAAGCCATCCTCTGCAACGGGATCTACGCCCAGTTCAGAAAGGGCGTCGAGGTAAGCTTGCGGTAGTGTGTGGCTGTGTACGTCAATGGATGCGATGGACACGATTCCTCCTCTGGCGGACCTTGACGGTCACAGCATATAACAAATCAAATGACCTGCATCCTTGATGCCAGAGTTGGTGAATCCTAGCCTGCGGCCAACTGTCGGTTGACCTCGATGACGTCGCGATGCTCCACGTCGCGCGGTTCGAAGTGCAGCACGTGGTATACCAGCTGCGTCACGGCGCCTGCCCCAAAGGCGGAAAGCAGCGTTCCCACGCCAACGGGACCTCCAAGCAGCCATCCGACCGCCGTCACAGCCACCCAAAGGACGATCTGGACCACGCCGATGGGGACCTTGGGAAAGCGTTTGCCCAAACCTACCAGCAGGGCGTCACGCGGTCCGCAACCCTGAGCAGCGCGCATGTAGATCCACATCCCCAAGGACATGAACACAAATCCCACGAGCATGAGGATGATGCCGGCCCAAAGGTTGTCGTTTAGCGGCAGAGGGTTGAGGTCGTTAAAGAACTGCACGAAGTTGCCCGTGAGCAGCGCATCGATGATGGTGCCGTAGCCAATGCGCTCATGCATGGCCAGATCGATGAAGAGAATGACAACGCTCGTACAGGTCATGGCAAGACCGTAGTTGAGTGGGGTGTGCGCGGCGATGCCCATGCCCAGGCAGTCCCATGGCGCCACACCGATATTGGCAAAGATGGTGAGGTGCACGCCAAAGGAAAAAACCAGCAGGCCCCATGCAATTTGCAGCCATTGCAGAACGATGCGTGACCTGTTCATCCCTTGTCCTCTCCACGGGCAAGGGATTTTAGAGCAAGCATATCTTTGCTACCAGCCTGACTACGAAAAAGGCTAGCCCGTATACGCCTCGTCGCTCTCGTTGCGGAAGTAGCCCGTACGCTCGGCCTCGTCGAGCCACGCCTCTTCTTCTGGCGTGTCGGGCAGGTCCTCGCGCTCGATGAGGAAGACCACTGGGCGCGTACCGTCGTTGCAGCAGGCCACCATCTGACGGTCGTCGGCTGTCCAACGATGCATGATCGAGCCGCCCTGCAGCGCTGTGTACACATAGCGGCTGATGCAATCCCAGGCCTCTGCACAGGGGAAGGCGCGCCCATCCGGCCCTGCTGTGGCGCCAAAATGCCAGAAGTCGTCGCGGCCGCCGTCGCGCCAGAACTCGAAGGTGTCTCCCACCTCAAAGACCCCACAGGGACCGCTCTTGGGGTCTGCCAGATAGGCCTCCTGCAGGTCACAGAAGCACTTCTTGTCGAGCACGGTGACCTTCACATGATGGCGCATGATTCCTCCCTTGCCGTTTGACCAGACAATGACGTATACCGCCAAGGGCATCGTTAGTGCCTCTCAGAGGCGCTATGACAGCACATGGAACTTACTTCCGCCCGGGCGAAACGACACACACCTTTCGCTGAAACGATAGTCCGACTTTGCACACAAACTCATGAGCGATAGCGCGTGTAATCTACTATAAAACTCTCGCAAGGATGACAACTAAGGAGCACTTATGGCGCTGCATATCGTCGAGGAGGCCGACCGCTGCCTCAATTGCAAGAACCCCCTCTGCCAGAAGGGATGTCCGGTGGGCACGGCGATCCCTTTGGTAATTCAGCTGTTCCGTGAGCGCAGGATGGACGAGGCTGGAGCGGTGCTCTTTCAGAACAACCCCATGAGTGCCGTCTGTTCGCTCATCTGCAACCATGGCGCACAGTGCGAGGGCCATTGCGTACGTGGTCGCAAGGGAACGCCCATCCATTTCTCCGCCATCGAGAACTATATTTCGAGCACCTATCTGGAGCGCGCCCGCTTTGAGAAGCCCGAACCCACCGGCAAGCGAGCGGCCGTCATCGGCGGCGGTCCTGCCGGCATCGTCGCGGCCATGAGGCTTGCGCAGATGGGTGTGGCTGTCACGATCTTCGACCAGAACCCGCGCCTCGGCGGTGTCATGCGCTACGGCATTCCC
>CADBRX010000139.1 GCA_902797175.1 uncultured Coriobacteriaceae bacterium
AACTGGGAGAAGGGCGACTGGCACTTCATCGACGAGATCCCGACCAACGAGATGGCTCGCGTCAAGGAGCAGTACGCCGACCAGTACGTCGTCGCTCCGTACGCCGGCACCTACTACGTCTGCTGGAACGTTGCCAGGGACATCCTTCCTGCCCAGGCATAAGGCAGCGGCGTAACGCCTAGCAGATCGGCATGACAAAACCCGCCCCGCACCGTTGTGGTGCGGGGCGGGTTCTCATTTCTCGAGGACCTCCAGAGGGGAGGACCCTTTGCTGAGGTCATCTCCTAGCTTGTCCAGCGGGCAAGCTCCTCGTCGGTCGCAAGCACGCGGTGCGTGCCCTCAAGCTGGTGCTCGGTGCCAAGCGCGTAGTCCACGCCCTCGGCCTTGCGGTCGTACGGCACGCTCTTGCGGCGCTTCTCGACCTCGGGGTTGGGAAGCGGCACGGCAGAGAGCAGGCTCTTGGTGTAAGGGTGCACCGGGTTGGCGAAGATCTCGTCGGTAGTGCCCGTCTCGACCATGTAACCCAGGTGCAGCACGCCGATGCGGTCGGAGATGTACTTGACCATCGAGAGGTCGTGCGCGATGAACAGGTATGCGCAGCCTGTGCTCTCCTGAATGTCCTTCATGAGGTTCACGACCTGCGCCTGGATGGACACGTCAAGCGCCGAGATGCACTCGTCGGCAATGATGAGCTTGGGATTCATGATGAGGGCGCGTGCGATGCCCACACGCTGGCGCTGGCCGCCCGAGAACTGGTGGGGATAGCGCTCGGCGTGTGCCTGCGAGAGGCCCACCTTGTTGAGCATCTCGGCGACCGCGTCGTCACGCTCCTTCGTGGTCGAGAAGCGGTGGTGGATGTCAAGGCCCTCGCCAATGATGTCGCCCACCTTCTTGCGCGGGTTCAGGCTGCTCATCGGGTCCTGGAAGATCATCTGCATGTCCTCGCGGAGCATGCGCTCGGTGGGCCCGTCAAGCTTGCCCGCGATCTCCTTGCCCTCAAACAGGATGCTTCCCGCCGTGGGGTCATACAGGCGGATGATGCTGCGTCCGATGGTGGTCTTGCCGGAGCCGGACTCGCCCACGAGGCCATAGGTCTCGCCGGGATAGATGTCGAACGACACGCCGTTGACGGCCTTGACCGTGAACGTGCGGGACACGTGGAAGTGCTGGGTGAGGTTGCTCACCTGCAGGAGTGGCTCGCTCATAGGTACTGCTCCGCCTCCTTCTTTGCGCGCGCGATGCGTGCCTGCAGCTCAGGCGGCATCTCGACCTTGGGTGCGTCGGGATGCAGCAGCCAGGTTGCCGCGTAGTGCGTCTCGCTCACCTTGAACATGGGTGGGTCGGCCTTCTCGTCGATGGCCAGTGCGTAGGCGTTGCGCGGGGCAAAGGCATCACCCACCGGCTCGTGCAGCAGGTTGGGAGGGCTTCCCGGGATGGATGCCAGGCGGTCGTCGTCGGTCTCGAGGTCGGGCATGGCCGCCAGAAGGCCCCACGTGTAGGGGTGCTTGGGCTCGTAGAAGATCTCGTTGACGTTGCCCACCTCTATGATCTTGCCGGCATACATGACGTTGACGTAGTCCGCCACCTTGGCCACGACGCCCAGGTCGTGGGTGATGTAGATGACGGAGAGGCCCATGCGCTCCTGGACGTCCTTGATGAGCTCGAGGATGCGTGCCTGGATGGTCACGTCGAGGGCCGTCGTGGGCTCATCGCAGATGAGGATGTCGGGGTCGGAGGCCAGGGCGATGGCGATGACAACGCGCTGGCGCATGCCGCCTGACAGCTGGTGGGGGTAGTTCTTCATGCGCTCCTCGGCGTGCGGGATGCCCACCAGCTTGAGCAGCTCCACCGCACGTGCCTGGGCGGCGGCCTTGTCAGTGCTCTTGTGCAGGAGGATGCCCTCCATGATCTGCTTGCCGATGGTCATGGTCGGGTCCAGGCTCGTCATGGGATCCTGGAAGACCATGGCGATGCGGCTGCCGTTGATGGTGCGGCGCAGTTCGCGCTTGGAGAGCTGCAGCAGGTCGACGACGCGCTCGGTGCCGTCGTCCTCCTTCAGCCGATAGAGGATCTGGCCGCTGTTGATGGTTGCGTTGGCGTCCAGAAGCCCCACAGCGGCCTTTACGGTGACTGACTTGCCCGAACCGGACTCGCCCACGATGGCGACCGTCTCGCCCTTCTGGAGGTCGAGGTTGACGCCACGGATGGCATGGACCACACCCGCGTTGGTGCGGAAGGAGATGTCCACATCGACAAACTGGAGAATGGCCTTCTCGTTCATTTCCATCAGTCCCACCTCCTTACATGTCTTCCAGCTTGGGCGCCAGCGCCTCGCGGAACCCGTCGCCGATGAAGTTGAAGCCCAGCATCTGCAGCGCCAGCACG
>CADBRX010000140.1 GCA_902797175.1 uncultured Coriobacteriaceae bacterium
ATAGCGTACATACTTAACCCTTCATTGCTGATTGACTGCAACAGTTCGCAATCTTACTCGCATGCGGCAACTACGTCAATGACCACGCAAAAGTCATGTCGAATGGCTCCACAAGACGCCCATCTTCCTCGTGCCACTGGCCCGTGCGGCACACGCGCTGGGACTGGCGGGCACTTCCGGAGAGGCAATCCTCGCCAAACGCGGCGTCAAGAAGGATCGCGGGACGCAGCGCACCGAGGTTTGAGGAGCGCGTCTCAAGCTGGAGCGAGACGCCCCAGGGCTCCTGCGCCGACTTCCAGGACACGAGCGTCTGGCCCAAGTCGACGCTGCGCGGCTTGTCTCCTCGCATGAAGTCGATCCTTCCGCGCCTGGAGACGGCGGCGATCGCCTCGTCAAGCGTCTGAGCATCAAGGCCCTCCCCACGCAGCTCGACATGCCAAAGTGCCCTGTTGAGCCAGGCTTCGAGCGCGGGCGTCTTGCGCGGAACATAGGCGGCACGAATCGGCTCCAGCGCACGGGGCGAGGCCGCCTTGAGGCGCTCCAGCGCCTCCTGGGTGTCGACCTCGCTGGTGAGCATCACGTCGTAGTACTCCCCGAGCGACGAGGCCCCCACGGGAAGCGCCTGCGAGAACTGCACGCGCATGCGCCGCGCAAAGCCGTTTCCCACCGAAAAGGGAAGCCCCGAGCGGCGAATGGAGCGCTCGACGGTGTTGATGACCTCAAGGTGCCCCAGATACGCAAGGCGGCCATCCTTGGCGTAGGACACACGGAGGCGGAAGAGCTCATCGGCCATGGCGATCACCGGCTATGTTGTTGTCGACGCCGAGCGTCGGGCAGACGCCGCACCCCGCACAGCTCGTCATCGTGCAGTCAGCCGTCGTCTTTCCCTCGAGGGCGCGACGCCACTCGCGAAGAAGGAAGCCCTTCGAGACGCCCGGCGACGTGTGGTCCCACGGGAGGCGCGCGCCGAGGGGCGTCGGCTCTGCGGCCAGCTCCTCGATGTCGATGCCCATCGCGTGGCCCGCCTCGACCCACTGGTCATACTTGAACTCGCTCGTCCATGCATCAAAGCGACACCCGCGCTCCCAGGCGCCATACACCAGCTCAAACCCCGCGCGCCCCATCTTGGAGAGCGCGGCCTCGACCACGGACACCTGTGCGTCGTGGTAGGAGATGCGTATGTCGCGGTCCTTTGCGGAGTGCAGCATCAGCTGCTGGCGACGGCGCACCTCCTCGATGGGAAGCTGGCCGCACCACTGGAAGGGCGTATGGCTCTTGGGCACAAAGACGGCCACGGAAATGGAGACGCTCACGCCGCTCTTGTAGCCACGCCCGACAACCTCACGCCCGATGTCGAGTACGCGCTGGGCCGCCGCCGTTATGGCGAGGATATCCTCGTCGGTCTCGGTGGGAAGCCCCATCATGAAGTAGAGCTTCATGCGGCGCCAGCCCAGCTCGAAGGCGTTGCGCGCCGCCCGCTCGAGGTCCTCCTCCGTCACGTTCTTGTTGATGACGTCTCGCAGGCGCTGCGTGCCGGCCTCGGGCGCGAAGGTGAGCCCTCCCCTGCGAGACCCCGACACGGCCGCCGCCATGTCGACGCCAAACGAGTCGAGTCGCTGTGACGGTATGGAGACGCGCACCCCCTTGGCCCTCAGGCGCTCGTCAAGCTGAAGGAGGATGCGCTCGCACTGCGAGTGGTCCGTCGTGGAGAGCGACGAGAGCGAGACCTCGTCGTAGCCCGTCTCGTCAAGGCCGCGCTCCGCCGCCTCGACGACCTGCTCGAAAGGCCGCTCCCTCACGGGTCGGTAGGTCATGCCCGCCTGGCAGAACCTGCAGCCGCGGGCGCAGCCGCGCAGGACCTCGACGGCAAGGCGATCCTGGACGATCCCCATGTAGGGAACCATCTTCTGGGGAACGGGGTCGGTGGCGGAGAGGTCGGGGATGCAGCGCTTGTAGACGACATCGGGCACGCCCGAGCCCTCTTTGGGAACGGCGTAGCCCCAGCGCGTGGAGCTCTCATCGACCACCACGTCGTAGAGGGAGGGGACGTAGACCCCCTGGACGCGTGCCAGGGACCGCAGCACCTCGGCGCGGGTCGCCCCCGCCTCGCGCGCATCCCTCACGGCTTGGGCAACGTCCACGATCTCCCCTTCGCCGTCGCCGAGGAGCACAGCGTCAAACAGGGCGCAGAGGGGCTCGCAGTTCCAGGCAGAGGGACCGCCCGCAATGACGATCGGGTCGTCCTCGTCACGCTCCGCGGCGCGCACGGGGATGTGCGCGAGGTCAAGCGCCTCGATGATGTTGGTCGCTATCATCTCGTGCGCCAGCGTGAACCCGACGATGTCGAATGAGGCGACGGGCGACGACGTCTCGAGGGAGAGCAGCGGCACGCCCGCCTCCCGCATGAGGGCGGACATGTCGGTCCAGGGCAGGTAGCAGCGCTCGCAGGAGATGCCCTCTGCGGCGTTGAGCTCGTTGTAGAGGATGGCGATGCCCAGATTGGGCTGGCCGACCTCGTACACGTCGGCATACATCATGCACACGTGGAAGGGACCGTCCTGCTCCTCGGTGGCGCCCCATTCGTGGTCGAGGTAGCGGGCGGGGTGCTCCACCTTTGCCAGAAGGGGCTCCAGGTCCGCATAGAGGTCCGTACGCTCAAGCCTCACTGCTCGTCCAACTCTCCCGAGGCGACGGCCATGCCCTCGCCCAGCGCACGGATGACGTAGAGCGACGGGCGCGAGGTCACGAGCGTTCCGAGGCTGCCCGCAAGGGCCCTCAGGTGCGGCAGGGGCTGCTCTCCGGCATCCTCGCGCTCGTAGTGCGAGGCAATGGCGTTGGCCGTGGCAACGGTGCCCAGGTACCCGACACCGGCGTTGAGCGCCCAACTCAGCCCTGGCAGCATGCTCGTCGCGCTGCGCGCCACGGCGCGGTACCCCACGCCGGCGGTCACGACGCCCACAAGTTCCTGCACGCGCGACATCGAAAGCGACCGTCCGTACGAGGCGGCGATGTCGAGCGCCAGGCGTGCCTGGTTTGACGTCATGGCGACGAGGTCGGAGCCCCCACGGCTCCCGATGGCGCCCACGACGGCGTTCTTGTTTGCGTAGTCCCTCATGAGGTCGCTCACGCGGGCGCGCCGGCAGAAGGGGAAGTTTGAGGCGATGGCGGTGCTCTTTGCCGTCGACGAGACGAGCCAGTTGGAGAGCTGCGCTCCCCTCACCGCCTCGTTGACCGAGAAGATCGTGGTGATCAGGCCGGCAAGGTGCTCGGGCAGCTCGGGCCTCGGGGCGTCGAGGACGCTCTCGGAGACGATGGCCACAGGGACGCCCTGTCGCGCGGCGGACGAGGCTGCCTTCTTGACGAGCTCGTCGGAGCCTCCGGCAACCACGACGCAGACGTCGGGTCGGGGGCTCAGGGGAAGCGTCGCCTCGCCAAGCAGCTGGACGCGGACGGCGGCGTTGCTGTGCACGGGGAGCAGCGCGTCGCGCACCGAGATGACGACCGGCCTTGGGGCCTGGGAGTCGACGAGGATCGCGACCTCGACATGCTCGAGGCGCTCGCGGTCAGCCTCGCGTGCCGACTCGAGCACCTCGGCCATCTGGCCCATGGGTAGTTTGCTGCTTGTTGCCATACGGCCCTCCTTGCAAATAAGACCAGCGACGCCGTGGCTTGAACTAAGCCGCCTTGGTGCGGAAATGCCACACCGACTGGACGACGCCTATGGCCATGCACTGCGCGACCATCGAGGTTGAGCCAAAGCTGATGAAGGGAAGCGGAATGCCGGTGATGGGCATGATACCAATACACATGCCCACCTCCTGCAAGACTTGAAACGACCACATCGTGACGATGCCCGCCAAGACGAGCTTGCCAAAGGGCTGCTCCAGACGCTGGGCCAGTTCAAGGGTCGCAAAGATCATCCAGCCAAAGAGCGCGAGCAGCGAAATCGACCCCACAAAGCCGAACTCCTCCGAGAGCAGGGCAAAGACGAAGTCGGTGTGCGCCTCGGGCAGAAAGCCCGTACCCGACTGGCTGGCGTTGCCGATTCCCTTGCCAAAGAGTCCCCCCGAGCCGACGGCGATCTTGGACTGCTGGAGGTTGTAGCCGCTGCCGCCGGGGTCGACGGACGGGTCGACGAAGACGATGAGACGATTGAGCTGGTACTCCTTGAGGATGTGCGGAAGTCCGGGCGTCATGGAGGTGATGATGGCGATCGTGGCGACCGCGACGATGAGGCCGATGGTCACGAGCACCCAGCTTCTGCGCGCGCCGGAACAGATGATGATCGATGCCCCCGTCACCAGCACGATGAGGCCCGTCCCGAGGTCGGGCTGCAGGAGGATGAGCAGGAAGGGAACAGTGAGGATGGCGCAGAGCTTGACGTATTCGCGCAGGCTCTCGATCTTGCCGTTGTACTGGGCGCCGAGCGACGCCATGAGGAAGATGGTCACGATCTTGGCGACCTCGGAAGGCTGGAACGTGAGGTGGATGAAGGGCACGCGCACCCAGCCCGTCATGCCCATGCCAAAGACGCCCAGGCCAGGGATGCGCGGCGAGATCATGAGGAGGCAATCAAACACGAAGAGCGCCGTCGACATGTTGGCGAACGCTCGGTAGTCGTAGTTCCTGATGAACCAGGCGGTGGCGAGGCCGAGCACGATTCCGATGATGTGGCGCGGGAAGTTGGCGTCATAGATGTTGAGGGACGCGGACCAGATCACCACGGCGCCATAGGCAATGAGCAGGAGGGCGGGGACGAGCTGCGGAAGGTAGAAGGTCTGTGCGAGGGACGACTTTGAGCGTCGCTGGACCTGCGACGCGTCGTCACGCCGCGGGCTCGCACCCATGTGCCTCTGTGCTGGCGACGCGCCAAGCTCTGGTGCAGCCATCTCTCCCCCTCTCCTACCTCACGCCCGAGCTGTCGACGGCGTCCGAGGTGTCCGGCTCGTCATAGATGGCACCCATGATGTCACGTACCACATACATGGCGGACTCGCTGCCGTAGCCGCCCTTCTCGACGAGCGACGCGACGCAGTACTTGGGCTTGTCGGCCGGAACGTACGCGATGAACCAGCCCGTCGGGTTCTGGCCCGCGCGCTCCGCGGTCCCGGTCTTTCCCGCGACGAGCTCGTTCATGTTGGTGAAGTGGCTCGCCTGCGCGGCGGACTCCTCGTAGATGACGCCCGAAAGGCCCGCCTGGACCAGGTCGTAGTGACCGGACTCCTCCTGGATGCTGTGGAGGATCTCGGGGCTGTGGTCGATGACGGTGCCCGACCCCGTGGAGGAGCGCACGCTCTTCAGCACGTGGGGGCGCCAGATGGTGCCGCGCGTGGCGATGCCCGAATAGACGCAGGCCATCTGGAGCAGCGTCACGAGCAGGTCGCCCTGCCCGATGGAAAGGTTCGTGCTGTCGCCGCCCTGCCAGGAGCGCGCGTCGTCTGGAGAGGTGTCCCAGTAGTTCCACTTCCACTCCGCGTCCGGCACGCGCCCGGACTCCTCGGAGGGCAGGTCGATCCCGGTGGCGGAGCCGAGGCCCCACTTGCGGTAGGTCTCCTGCAACCCCTCGGGGTTGTCGGAGTAGAAGAAGCCCATGCCGATCTCGTAAAAGACGACGTCGCACGAGTACGTGATGCCCGTCTGGAGCGTCATGCCGCCATGCCCGTCGTGGTTCCAGCAGTATTGGCCGTAATCCTCGCCAAAGCCAGTCCACCAACCCGTGCAGTAGTAGGAGGTCTCGGGCGTCGCGAGCCCATAGTCGAGCGCCGCGAAGGTCCCCAGCGGCTTGATGGTCGAGGCTGAGGGGTACTGGCCGGATATGACGCGGTTGAGCAGGGGGCTTCCGCTCTCCTCCGAGCTCAGGCGCTCCCAGTCGTCATACGAGATGCCGCCCGTGAAGACGCTCGGGTTGTAGGTGGGCTCGCTGGCGGCGGCGATGATCTCGCCGTTGGTCACGTCGATCGCCACGGCACAGCCGGCGAGGCAGTCTGGCTGCCCGCTGTCGTGGACCCGCTTGATGACGCGCTCGAGGGACTCCTCCGCCACGCGCTCGACCTTTACGTCGATGGTCAGCACGACGTCAGAGCCACTCTGGGGGTCGATGGATGACGAGCTGTCGAGCACGCTTCCGTAGGCGTCCACATAGACGACCTGCTCGCCACGGATGCCCTGGAGCACGCTCTCGTACTGCCACTCGACGCCCGCCTGGCCGACGACGTCGCCGGCATTGTACTTGATGCCCTCGGTGTTGCGGGGGTCCTGGCTCCACTCGAGCTGCTCCTGGCTCACCGTCCCCGTGTAGCCAAGGACGTGCGCGGCGAGGCTGCCGTTGGGGTAGAGGCGCTCGGTACGCTCCTGGACCTCGACGCCCTCAAAGAGGTAGGGATGCTCGTCGATGTAGGCGACGACGCGCCGCGACACGTCCACGGCCACCGTTCGCTTGCTCTGGGCGCCCTCGTTTTGGCTCTGGATCTTGCGGCGAACGGCAAGGTAGGGCATGCCGATGAGGTTTGCGAGCAGCTGCATCTCGATCTCGTCGTCCACGACGTCGGGCTCGGCAGCGACAGCAAGGCAGGGACGGTTCGTCACGAGTTCGACACCGTTGCGGTCGAGGATGCGGCCACGCGGCGCCGCCGTCGTGACGGTGCGCGTGCGGTTTGACTCGGCCTGCTCCTCGTAGTCATGGGATGACAGGAGCTGCATGGAAAAGAGGCGCGCCGCAAGCACGCCAAGGATGGTCCCAGAAAAGATCCCCAGGCCCACGAGGCGGGTGTGGAAGCCCTTCTCGGTCGACGTGTCCGAGCCTCCCGCTGCGGTGGGGGCGGCGTTTCCGATGTCGAGCTTGAAGGTCTCCCGCAGGCTGGCACGTCGGGAGTAGAGGAAGGCGGCCAGCGCGGCAAGGACAAGGCAGCCACATATGATGAGGACGGCGCGCATGGAATCTACCGGTTCCCAAGCGTGTAGCGTGACTGGCGGCCAGGCGTTCCGGACTTGATGCCACCGCCCCTGCGAGACCTGCCCATGAAGATGAGGAACGGCACGTACACGATGACCGTCAGCAGGGCTGACGGAAGCGCCCGCAGGAAGACCGCGTCAAAGAGCGACTCCCCCACCCCGAAGGCGAGGGCAAAGAGGCCGTAGCAGAGCGACACCGAAAGCGCGGCTACCGAGAAGGGGATGAGCGTCATCATGGGCTCCTCGGAAATGCGGTCACGCACCTCGACTCCCAAGACGTAGGCGGCAATCGAGAGGAGCAGGGCCATGAGGCCGATGGGCCCCGTCGTCGAGAGGTCATAGACGAGGCCCGAGACGAAGCCGCAGGCGACTCCCGTCCCGCCCCCGATGGACAACGCGATGACGGCGGCAAAGACGAACGCGAAGTTGGGATGGCCGCCACCCAGCGCGATTGCGGGGGCGATGCCCAGCTGGAAGAAGAGCGCCAAAAGCGCGAGCGCCCCTATGCTCCTGCGGTTCTTGTTTCTGTCCTTGACCTGCAACGGCTCGCCCTCCCCTCGCGCCTAGTATTCCACGTCGTCGTATGTGACGCTGTCGTCAGACAGCTCCTGGGGCTTCATGGCATCGTCGTTCTCGAGGCCGGAGGTCTCCTGCGCGTCGGCCTCGGCGATGTCCTCGGCGGTCGCCTGCTGCTCGGCGGTCACCGAGGTGATGACGAGCACCTCCTCGAGGCTCTCTGCCGACGAGAGGGGCTCGACCACGATGTCGTAGTAAGGCGCACCCGTCGGCTTCTCGACGCTGACGACCTTTCCGAGCGGGAGGCCCTTGGGGAAGACCCCTCCCAGACCGCTCGTGACGACGGTGTCACCCACGGCGACCGTCTGGTCGGTGCGGATGAGCGTCAGGCGCAGCGAGCCAGTCGCGGAGCCCTTGAGCACGCCCTGTGCGCGGCTCGACTGCACCATGGCAGAGACACCCGAGCTCTCGTCAACGATGAGGCGCACCGTGGCGGTCGTCGGGCCACACGCAATGATCTGGCCAATGACGCCGACCGAGTCGGTGACGGGCATGCCCACGGCAATGCCCGATGACGTGCCCTTGTCCAACACGACCGTGGCGGTCCAGGAGTCCGAGGAGTTCGAGATGATGCGGGCGCCCGTCGAGGTGAGCGAGTAGGCGTTCTTCAGCTCGAGGAGCGCCTCGAGGCGCCCGGTCGAGAGCGCCGCCTCCTCGAGCTCGGCATTGCGCGCCCTCAGCTGCTGGTTCTCGGCGCGAAGCTCGGAGAGGGTCTCCTGGTCGGTGGTGAGGTTGGCGACCACGTTTCCCGCCGCGTCAAAGGGCGAGGCGACGAGGGCGCCGAGGTAGCGCACGGGCTTGGTTATGGTCTGGAACACGTCGCGCGTCCGGGAGAGGACCTTGGATGGCCCCTCGCGCGTCCCCAGGAAGAGGAGCGTGAGCGAGATCGCGACAAAGACGATCAGGAGGCGTCCGCCTGTCGAGGAGTCGCCCCTGCGTATGTTTGGACGTGTGGTCGTTCCCTTGCCCGTAAGCGGCATCTGCGGCAGTCCCCTACGAAGCCGAGCTCTGGACGAAGCCTCCCGAGAGCGCGTTCGCCTCGAGCACCTTGGCGCAGCCGATGACGACGTTTTCGAGGGCGGTGGGGCTCACGTTGACAGGCACGCCGGTCTCCTCGCGAAGGCGCTGGTCAAGCCCGCGCAGGAGGCCACCGCCACCCGTCAGCAGCACGCCGTAGTACATGAGGTCGGAGGCGAGGTCGGGCGGAGTCACGTCGAGGGCGTCCTTGACGGCCTTGGTGACGGCGTCGAGCGGCTTGTCGAGGGCGCGGCGGATCTCCTCGCTCTCGATGCGCACCGTCTTGGGAAGGCCGCTCATGACGTCACGGCCGTTGACCTCGACGTCGAGCTCCTCGGCCAGGGGCGCGGCGGAGCCGACCTTGATCTTGATGTCCTCCGCGGTGCGCTCGCCAATGGAGAGGTTGTACGCCTCGCGGACGTGCTCGAGGATCGTCTGGTCAAACTCGTCGCCCGCGGTGCGGATGGACTGCGAGACGACGATGCCGCCCATGGCGATGACGGCGACCTCGGTGGTGCCGCCGCCGATGTCGACGACCATGGAGCCCGTCGGGTCCTCGATGGGCAGGTCGGCACCGATGGCGGCCGCCATCGGCTCCTCGATGAGGTAGGCCTGGCGCGCGCCCGCCGAGATGGTGGCCTCAAAGACGGCGCGCTTCTCGACGGAGGTGACGCCTGAGGGCACGCACACGACGACGCGTGGGCGGGGCGACCACGGATAGCGCCGCGACCCGCGCGCCTTCTCGATGAAGTAGCGGAGCATGACCTCGGTGACGTCGAAGTCTGCGATGACGCCGTCCTTGAGGGGGCGCTCGGCGATGATGGAGCCGGGGGTGCGGCCGATCATGCGCTTGGCGTCTGCGCCCACGGCAAGCACGCGATCCTCGCTCTTGTCGATCGCCACGACCGAGGGCTCGTTCAAGACGATGCCCTGCCCACGCGCGGCGACGAGTGTGTTTGCGGTTCCGAGGTCGATGGCGAGGTCGCCATCGTATTCCCCAAAGAGCGTGTCAAGAAGTGACATGGTTCCCAATCCTGTCGCCGGGGCGCCGCGCACCCCGGCATGTAGCGTCTAACTTCAATGCTGGGCAGCCGCCGCGATCTTACTCCGCGACGGTCCCCTCCTCCTCCCAGGCGCCCTCGGACTCCTGGGTAGCCTCGCCTTCGCCCTCGGTGGGCTCGGACTGGGCCTCGGCCTCAGTCTCGGCAGGCGCCTCGGTCGTGGCCTCCTCGCCGGCTTCGCCCTCGGTCAGCTCCGGGGTGGCGGCATCAAGCGAGGGGGCGACGCCGCCCTGCGAGGGATACACGGCAGAGACGGAAGCGACCTTCCAGCTGATGCCGTCACGAAGCAGATGGACCTCGTAGCTCTGCTCGCCGCCCGCGGAGAGCGTGGCGGTGCAGAACACGGTCGTCTCGGTCATGGAGCGGTCGACGCCGCTTACCTTGACGCCCGTCGAGGACGAGGGCAGCACAGAGGAGATCTGCGTCTTTGCCTCGTTGGTGACGGTGGCGTCGAGCAGGTCGGAGATGTCGCCGCCCTCGGCCTTGGTCGTGAAGAGCTTGCTCACGACGGCCTCCTGCGTCGGCCAGCCGTAGCCGCTGTAGTAGCCATAGCCACAGAGGCCACCCAGGATGAGCGCGAGGAGCAGCAGGAAGATGAAGATCTTCCGGCCGGTGTGGTTGTGCTTGCGGCGCACCTTTCGGTTGCGGCGGTCCTGCTCGACGAGCTCCTTCTCGGTGACCGAGAAGAAGCCGGTGTCCTCGGGCGAGGGCATGAACTCACCGGACTCGCCCAGCGGATCGAGCGGGTCGTAGCTGCCCGTGCCGTAGCCGGCGGCAGCAAGGAACGCGTCGGTCTCGGAGGGGCTGCCGCCCGAGATGGCGGAACTCGCGCGCTTGGCAGCGTCAAAGGCCACGCTCGCCTCGGATGAGAGCATGTAGGTGCCGTCCGCGGTGGCATGCGTGAAGGCGTCAACGGCCTCGGGCATGCGGTTGGCGGCGACGTATGCCATGCCAAGGTCGGCATAGATGGCGTTCTGGTTAGCCTGCGGCGTCGAGAAGTCGAGCGCCGTGCGGTAGGCCTCGACGGCGTCGACGGGACGGCCCATCTGCACGAAGCAGGAGCCGAGGCTGCGCAGCGCCGACGAGGGGTCGGGGTTCGCCTCGTCGATGGCGGCGTTGCGGAAGGCGACGCCCGCGTCGCGGGGGTTACCCACCTTGAGGTAGGCGTTGCCGAGGGCGACCTGGACCTTGTACGGGGTCGGGTAGGAGGCGTCCTTGGTCGCCATCGTGAGCGACGCGATGGCCTCCTGGGGCTTGCCGGCCGCCAGAAGGGCGCGGCCACGGTTGCAGGCCAGGGCGCCCGCGTTGCCGTAGGAGGAGTCCTGGAGGGCGTCGCCGTATGCCGACGCGGCCTCCGAGAACCGACCGAGCTTCATGAGGCAGTTGCCCAGGAGGTGGTCGACCGCTCCCGACACCTCACCCGGCTGCTTCGCCTGTTCGAGCGCCTCGATGGCGCCCAGCACGTCGCCTTTCCTGTATGCGGCCTTACCCGCATCAAATGCCTGTTGGTTCACTGTCACTCCTCGTGTCGTCGTGCTTTGCGCGTTGGTGCCAAGCCAAGCCGATACGTACCGTGCGTGCGCTCTTAGCCGTTCGTGCTATGCGTGCTCGATCCGGACGGACTCGATGACGTCGCCTGCGCGAAGCGCGGCGATGACGTCCATCCCCTCGAGCGTCGTGCCAAATACCGTATACCCAGAGTCGAGCCCGTGCTGAGGTCCCAGGCAGAAATAGAACTGGGAGCCCGCGGAGTCGGGGTCCTGGGAGCGCGCCATGGCGAGCGCGCCGTCGACGTGGCTGTTGTTGGGGTTGGTGGTGTACTCCTGCCGGATGCGATACCCGGGCCCGCCGGTGCCAGGACGGCCAAAGGGGCCCGGACGTCCGTCGGCGACCTCCTGCGGGGTCATGTCGCGGGTGTTGGGGCAGCCGCCCTGGATCACGAAGCCGGGGACGTAGCGATGGAACTTGAGGCCATCGTAGTAGCCAGACTCGGCGAGCTCGCAGAGGTTGGCGACATGGCGTGGGGCGCCCTTGCCGTCAAGACGCACGCGGATGGTGCCCTTGCTCGTCTCGAATACCGCGACCTCGTCTCCTATGACCTCGTAGCGGGGCTCATAGAGCGGGTCTGGGAGAAAGCCCATGATGTGTCCTCCTCGGAGCGTGGCCACCCACGCAACGTGCTTGCAATCAACATACCTAACCAAAGAATTCTAGCAGGACGAACGCGGTTTCACATATTCGGCAGAGAGGCGGCGCTATTCTTCCGTAGACGTAACCTGGGGCCTCGACGAGGGGTATGCCTCCTCAAAGAGCCGCCGATACGCGTCCACGCCATCCTCCTCCTGGGCAACCAGGGGCGCGAGCACCTCGTCCTCCCCCGCACCGGGCTGCTCCGCGGCGGTGGTCCAGGCAGCCTCGAGCGCATCCGACCAGTTGCGAAGCCAGCTTGCGAGCTCGAGGAGCGTCTCGCGCTCCTCGACGTAGGTGCCCGACGTGACGTCGACGCCATAGAGCGTGTCGACGAGGTTGCTCGCGCTGAGGGCGATCTCCTCCATGTCGTGCGCGCCGCTGACGAGGGCGCTCTGGTCATTCGCCTGCAGGGCGGAGCGCAGCGAGAGCTCGCTTTCCTCCAGGTCGTCATGGAGCTCGCCGAGCGCGGAATAGGAGTCGCTCAGCGTCTCGAAGGACAGCTCGTCGGCACTTTGGACCTCGAACTCGGCGTTGGGGTCGGAGTCCTGCCCCGAAAGCGTCTCGCGCTCGCCCGGGAAGCCGACATGCGAGAGGTCGGCCTCCTCTGTCGCCCGCTCGTCGTAGGCGAGGGGGTTCCAGGGGTGGGTGATGACGAGCACGATGCCACCCATGACGAGCAGCGCGAGGAGCGCGGCAAAGGCGAGGTTTCTGGTGGGAGGCGCGTACTCCCGCTCCTGGCGGGCAACCTCGGCCGCATCGGGTGCGGAGGGGATCGCGCTTTCGATGAGCGCCGCGGTCTCCATCTCGGTCTCGATGGTCGGCCGCTCGACGATGGGAACGGCATCGGGGTCTGCGGGGGCCTTGGCCTCTATCGGCATGCCGCAGTTAGGGCACGAGCTCTGCCCGTCAACCACGAGCGCCCCGCATGAGGGGCAGAACGTACCCTCGAGACGCCCCATCGACACGGTCGACTCAAGCTCGGCTCGGCAGGCCGGGCAGCGGACGGCATCGTCAGGCACATGAGTTCCGCAATGTGGGCAGACCAAGGTGACCTCCGGACTTGGGCGACGGCATGCGGCATGCATGCGCGATACCTTTTTAGGATACCCACCTTTGAGCGTCTCCATGGGAAAGTCGTTGGAAGTAAGGGTCTACCTTACCTTGAGGGTTATTACCCCGTTTACCTGCGACAAAGGCAATGCTTGCCTTACAGCAAGTCCTTTGGTTAGCTCCGCGGTTTAGGCTTTGCTGAATGCCCAACGGCATTGCCCATTCCGCCGCATATGCAACGGAACGAGCAATGCCGTTGGGCATTCAGCAAAGCCTGTGAGTCAGCCTCCCCTATCCCAGGTGCTCCAGGACGTAGGGCAGGATTCCGTCGGAGGAGAGGAAGCGACCCTCCATGGGGGTGTCCACGCGCACGACGCATTCGAACTCGACCACGCTCCCGTCTCCGCGCGTGGCGCGCACGCCGCAGGTCCTGCTGGCCGGAAGCCCCGCGCTCACGTCAATCGGGTCGAAGTCATAGGTCTCGGTCCCGTCCAGCCCGAGGGACTCGACGCCCTCGCCTTCCTTGAACTGCAGGGGGACGACTCCCATCTGGACCAGGTTCGAGCGATGGATGCGCTCGAAGCTCTCCGCGAGCACAGCCTGCACATGCAGGAGCGCAGGGCCCTTGGCCGCCCAGTCGCGGCTCGATCCCGAGCCATACATCTTACCTGCGAGCACGACGAGGGGGACTCCCGCCTCGACATACCCCTTCTCGGGAGCGAAGACCGCGTCGAACATGGGCTCGACGTTTCCGGTGAGCTGGTTCTTGGTCCAAGCCCCCTTCGTCCCGGGCGCAAGGCGGTTCTCGAGCTTGACGTTAGCAAAGGTGCCACGCATCATGACCTCGTGGTTTCCGCGACGGGCGCCGTAGGTGTTGAAGTCCTTGCGCTCGACGCCGCTCGAGACCAGGTATTGGGCCGCCTTGCTGTCGGGGGCAATCGATCCCGCGGGCGAGATGTGGTCCGTCGTGACGAAGTCGCCCAGGAGGGCAAGCGCACGCGCGCCCTTGAGGTCGACCACGTCGTGATGCTGCGGGTTTACGAAGTAGGGAGGCTCGACGATGTAGGTGGAGCGCTCGTCCCAGGCGAAGGTGTCGCCTTCGGGCGCCTCGATGCCCCTCCAGGCGGCAGACCCCTCGAAGAGTCCCTTCGAGCCCTCCCTAAAGAGGTCGTCGGTCAGGGTCTGCGCGAGCACGTCCTCGATCTCTGCCGTGGTGGGCAGCAGCTCGGAAAGCATCACGGGCTTTCCGTCGGAGGCGATGCCCACCGGCTCGTTGGCAAGGTCCGCGTCCATGGTGCCCACGAGCGCGTACGCCACCACGAGCGCGGGCTGGCAGAGGTAGTTCTGCGCGACGTCGGGACTGATGCGCCCGTCAAAGTTGCGGTTGCCTGACAACACGCTTGTCAGCTCGAGGTCGCCCGACAGGTCATGCAGGGCGGGCAGGATCTCTCCCGAGTTGCCGATGCAGCTCATGCAGCCAAAGCCGCAGGTGTAGAAGCCGAGCTTGAAGAGGTCGTCGGTCAGCCCCGCCCGCTTGAGCAGCAGCTCGGCGGTCTGGCTTCCCGGGGCAAAGATGCGCTTGACCCAGGGCTTGGCCACAAGCCCGCGCTCGACAGCCTTGTGCGCAAGCAGGCCGGCGGCGACCATCATCGCGGGGTCGGTCGCCGTGGTGCAGCTCGTGATAGCGGCGATGGCAAGGGTGCCATGCCCCAGCTCGAAGGTCTCGTCACCCACGGTGACGCTGCGGCGCTCCGACAGGTCGGCATGCCCGTGCTCGGCCGAGACGCCCCGGAAGCGCTCGCGCAGACCGGCGGGCGTCACGCGGTTGTGAGGACGCGACGGGCCGGCAAGGCAGGTCTCGACCGTGGAAAGGTCGAGTTCCACGGTGCGCGCATAGACTCGCTCGCCACCGGCTCCATAGGCGCCCTGCGCCTGGAGGTAGGCGCGCGCGAATGCCAGCTCGGCCTCGTCGCGACCCGTGAGCGAGAGATAGTCAAAGGTCACGTCGTCTGCGGGGAATAGCGTGGTGGTGGCACCGTATTCCGGCGTCATGTTTGCGACGCAGGCACGCTGTGTGGCGGAAAGCGAAGAGACGCCCTCCCCCGTCGCCTCGACGAGGGCTCCCACCACTCCCGCCTCGCGCAGGAGCTTGGCCACCGTGAGGGCAAGGTCCATGCCGGAGACGCCGTCGGGAAGCGAACCGGTGAGGCGCAGCTCGACCACGGGCGGCACGAGCATGGACACGCTCTGGCCGAGAGCCGCGGCCTCGGCCTCGATGCCGCCCACTCCCCAACCGACGACGCCCAGGCCGTTGGCGGTAGGCGTGTGGGAGTCGGTACCGACAAGCGTGTCGAAGCACGCCACGGGGACGTCGCCCTCTGCCAGCGCGTCGCACATAACCACGCGGCAGAAGCGTTCGATGTTGAGCTGGTGGCAGATGCCACCTCCGGGAGGCACGATCTCGACGTTCTGGAACGCCTTGGACGCCCACTTGAGGAAGGCGAAGCGTTCGCGGTTCCTGCTCACCTCGAGCTCCTCGTTGCGACCCGCGCAGCCGGGACTGCCGGCCTCGTCGGCAATGACGGAGTGGTCGATTATGAGCGTGCAGGGAATCTTGGGGTTGACCAGGGCGGGGTCGACGCCGCGCCTGACAGCGGCGTCGCGCATCGCGGCAAAGTCTACAAAGACGGGCACGCCCGTGAAGTCCTGGAAGAGCACGCGTGCAGGCATGAACTCGATCTCGTCGCCCTGCTCGCCGGATAGACCGGCAGAGACGATGGCGTGCGCCTGGGCGACCCTGCGCTCGGGGTCCTCCACGCGACGCACGACGTTCTCGAGCAGGGTCAGAAGCGCCCGCGGAAGGCGTTCTGCGCCCGGAATGACCGTGACGTCGTGAACGAGGCGCGTGATGCCGCCCGCAGTCAGCAAGCGGCCCTTTGCGGCGACCTCGACGGCCTGGACGAACTCTGGGGTGATCTGAGACATTTCGGTCCTCTCCACCTAGGCATCTGCAGGCGCAGGATGCCAGCGATCATAGAGCTTCTCGAGCCAACGCACCACATCGGCAAGCGGGTCATCCTCGACACCACCGCCGTTGAGGCGCTCATACAGGATATGGAACAACGCAAGGGCGGCAAGGGCGCAGGCACCGAGAAATAACGCCATGGTAACCGTGATGTCGGCAAGGCTGAAGAACCAGGGGAAGAACCCGCACCCGACGACGAGGATTCCCACGACTGAGACGAGCAGTCCGGCGCGGACCGGCGTGAGGGGCATCGAGATGCGGACGATGAGGGAAAAGCCGATGAGGGCCGAGAGGTAGAGCGAGCAGGTGGAGGCCTGCTCGTAGGTAAGGTCGAGCGGCACCTTGGCGACCTGCACCGCGAGGGCGGCGGCCACGATGGCGACCGACGCGGGCAGGGAGCGCCTCAGCACGCTCGAGAGGAAGTTGCCCCTCACCCGCTCGAAGTTGGGCTCGAGCGACAGGACGAAGGACGGCCACCCGATGACCGCCGAGGACAGGAGCGTCATCTGGATCGGAATGAAGGGGTACGGCGGCAGCACGATGCACACGAGTGTCAGCAGGGCCGAGAACACCGTCTTCACCAGGAAGAGCGAGGCGGAGCGGGTGAGGTTGTTGATGGAGCGGCGTCCCTCCGCGACGACCTCGGGCATGTGGGCGAAGTCGTTGTCGACGAGCACGATCTCGCTCACGTTGCGCGCTGCGGCAGAGCCTGACGCCATCGACACCGAGCAGTCGGCCTCCTTGAGGGCGAGCACGTCGTTCACTCCGTCTCCCGTCATGGCGACGATGTGCCCGTCTTTGTGGAGCGCGCGCACGATCGTGCGCTTCTGCTGCGGGGTCACCCGGCCAAAGACGTTCTTGGTGCGAGCCGCCTCGACGATCTCCTCGTCGGTATGCAGGGTCGTCGCGTCGACGTAGGCGTCCGCGTCCTGGATGCCCACCGAGGCGGCGATGGCCGACACCGTCCTTGGGTCGTCACCTGAAATGACCTTGAGGTTCACACCTTGGTCGTGGAAGTAGTCGATGGTCTGGGCCGCCGTGGGACGGATCTCGTCGCGCAGGGCGACGAAGCCCAGCACCCTTGGCGCGCCGACAAGCGCGCCGGACTCGTCGAATGCGCTGACCTCGGCCACGGTCAGCACGCGCTGGAGCTCGTCGAACGAGCGAATGACGTCGAGGTAGTCGGCCATCGCCTCGCCCAGCACAAACTGCGCGGCGCCGAGCACGAGGCAGCGCCCATCGCCGGTCACGCAGCCCGAATACTTGCGCGCCGAGCTGAAGGGCACGCTGCGCGCAACGTCGAAGGCGGCCACGCCGCGCTGCTCCGCGTAGGCGATGAGCGCAAGCGCCGTCTCGTTCGCGTCGCCCGCGTTTGCCTGCGTGACGGTCGCAAACGCGCGCTCCACGTCCGCCTGCGTCGCATCCCCCCAGGGCACGACGGAGGTGACCTCCATCTTACCGCTGGTGATGGTGCCCGTCTTGTCCAGGCAGAGCGTGTCGACGCGGGCAAGGGTCTCGATGCAGTAGCTCTGCTGCACGAGCACGCCATGGTTGCCGAGCGTCATCGTCGCGATGGCAAGGACGCCGGAGGTCAGAAGCACGAGCCCCTGCGGAATCATGCCCACCATGGCGGCGACCGACGAGAGGACCGCCTCTTGGAGCGTCGTCTCCCCCATGCTCACGGTGCGCAGGAGCAGCCCGACCCCGAGCGGGACCAGCACGATCGCGGCAAAGGCGATGATCATCGTGATGGTGCGCAGAATATCCGAGCTGACGGGCTTGACGTAGCGCGCCTCGGCATTGATCTTGGCGGCATAGCCCTCCTTACCCACGCGGCTCACGCGATAGGCGACGTCTCCAGAAACCACGAAGCTGCCCGAGAACAGCTCGTCGCCTGCATGCTTCTCTATGTTGTCGCTCTCTCCGGTGAGGAGGCTCTCGTCCACGAGCGGGTCTCCGCGCAGCACCACGCCGTCTGCGGGGATCTGGTCGCCATGCGCCAGGAGCACCACGTCGTCCACCACGATGTCTTCCACCGCGATCTCTCGCTCCTGTCCGTCACGCAGCGCCTTCACGCGCTTTGCGGTGAGGATCGTGAGGCGGTCGACCATGCGCTTGGCACGCACCTCCTGGAAGACCCCGATGAAGAGGTTCAGGATCACGACGCCCATGAAGGCAGCGTTGCGATATTGCCCTGTGAAGAACACGACAATGGCCAAGGCAAAGTTCACGCCATTGAAGAGCGTGAACGTGTGCTCTGCCAGGATCTGGCGAACGGACTTCGTCTTGACGTCGGTGTTTGCGTTGGTTAGACCCTGCTCGACGCGGTCTGCGACCTGAGACGCGCTCAGGCCGACGAGGGCCGTACCCTCCTCGTCAACGGACATCAAACATACCCCTCTCATCGGCGGACAAGGGAGATTGTACGCCAAGGCACCTCCCACACGGTGCCGCCTCCACCAAAAGGCCCCTGCCGAGGTGACGTCGGCAGGGGCCCAAGAGGCTATCTGCTGGGAGGACGACTTGCCTAGCGGTAGAGGCCCGCCTTGTCCGTGCAGCCAAAGAGGTCGATCTTCTGCGCCGCGACGGCCTGCATGGCACAGATGCAGGGCGGCTCGATCTCGTTCGGCTCGCGCAGGCCCTCGTCCTGAAGGACCTCGCGCATCTTCTCGTAGAACGCGACCTTGATGTCGGACGAGATGTTGATCTTGGAGATGCCGATGCGCGCGGCCTCGGCAATCTCGTCGTCGGGGTTGTTGGAGCCACCGTGCAGGACGAGCTTGGTGTCGAGGCCTGCCGCCGCGATCGCGGCCTTGATCTCGCGGAGAAGGTCGAGCTTGAGCTCGGGCACGTAGCCCTTGGGATAGATGCCGTGGCAGGTGCCGATGGCGATGGCGAGCGTGTCGATGCCCGTCTGCTTGATGAACTCGACCGCCTCGTCAGGCTGCGTGTAGTGGATGACCTGGCCAAAGGCCTTGTCGGCATCGGTCACGCCGATGTTTCCGAGCTCCGCCTCGACGGAGATGTCACGGGCGAGAAGCGAGGGAACGTACGCGAAGGGATCCCCAGCAGGAACCTCGGCCGTGCGCGGGTCGTCGGCATCCGTGCAGACCTGCCACATCTGGGCGACGTGGGCGACCTCGACGACCTTCTTGGTGATGGCGACGTTCTCCTCGAAGGGCTTTGAGGATGCGTCGATCATGACGCTCGTATAGCCGCTGCGGATGGCAGCCATGACGCTGCGCAGGTCAGGGCCGTGATCGAGGTGAATGACCGCGGGAACGGGAGAGGCCGCGATGCGCTGGCGGATGGAGGCGATCACGTCGGAGCCGAGGTGCTTGAGCTCGTCAGGATGGATCTCGATGATGACGGGGGCGTTCTTCTGCTCGGTGATGTCCATGATGCCGTTGAACATGGCGTAGCTACTGATGTTGAACGCGGGGATGGCAAACTGGTGCTCGTCGGTCGGGGCGAGCAGCTCCTTCATGTTCATGAGCATGATGGTCTCCTTCTGTGGCGATTCGTGCGGATGGCGCCGCACTTGTTCACGCATCAGGGTACCACCCGGACGTCTCGGCAAGGGGAAAGGACGGACAATTGATGCCGTACACACATTTGAAGGCGGCCGGAAATACCGCCGGAGAGACGACATGTGGGGAGGCTGTCCAATCTCTCCTCCCCATGCCGATTTGGTCTATACTCGTCAGGTGCAAAGCCCCTATAGCTCAGCGGATTAGAGCGTTCGCCTCCGGAGCGAAAGGTCGAGGGTTCGAGTCCCCCTGGGGGCACCAGGATATGAAGAAGGCCACCTGCTCAGGTGGCCTTTCCTGTCTATCACCATCCCATGGGGACTCGAACCCGTAAGGGCGGCAGCGTCCAGCGGACGCTGCCGGGCGGAGCGCCGGCAGGCGCGGAGCCGTCGAGCGTTGCCGCAAGGCAACGCGGCGAGTCCCCCTGGGGGCACCAGGATATGAGAGAGGTCGTCAGCAACGGCGACCTCTTTTTGTTTGTCCCCATCATGCGGGGACTCGAACCCTGCGTTTTCTTCGCTACTCACCTTGTTGGTGACACAAATATCCCCCGACACGACCAAACAAGTCACCCTGACGGCAATGTTTGACCCATTTGCTACCAACATCGACAGAACGGGACGCCTGGGCGTCCTCAAATGACCCGTTCCGTTCACGCGTTGGCAGAACGGGACGCCTGGGCGGCCTCAAGTGACCCGTTCTTATCCTGAAAAGGCAGAACGTGACACGAGGGAGTGTCCAATCCGTCCCAAACGGGGCCGCTTGAGACTCCCACGGACCTGAAAGTGTCCAATCCGTCCCAAACGGGGCCGCTTGAGACTCCCGCGTACTAGAAATTGTCCAATCCGTCCCGCGCGGTGCCACTTCGGACGCCTGCGTTCCTGAAAGTGTCCAATCCGTCCCCGATGGTGCCACTTCGGACGCCCCCATACGCGCCGCGAGTGGTCACGAGCAACCCCTCATGAACTCGCCTTCACAAGACACAAGCCGCCCGTTTCCAACCACTGACGCAGCGTTGGAGACGATCCGACTCCCAATGGCGTAACAATGTACCTGAATACGACCGATTCGAAAGGTTTTTGACCATGGGATATATCGAGCGCTTCCTTCGGCCCTGCCGCAAGTTCACTGACATCTTCCCCATCGCCATGATCGAGACGTTTCTGCTGATGATGGTCGGGTCGCTCATCGGCCTCGTTGTCAACAGGAGTCTCGGGCTGGACATTGACCTCACCCCGGAGATCCTCGAGCAGCTTATCACGGGCGAAACCGAGCTCAGCGACTTGACCAGCCTTCCCGCCTACCTGGTCTGCGCATCGAACTACACCATCTTCATCGGCATCTGGGTGGCCATCATACTCGCCATGCTTCTCCCCCCATCAAACCGGCCCATGCTGAAGAAGTTCCTCTTTGCCCGTGAGGGCAACACGGTCGGACGCGCGCTGCTCGGGCTGCTTGCCGGCTTTGGCCTCAACGCCACCTGCGTCGTCATCTCAATCCTCCTGGGCAACATCGAGCTTCGCTTCGACCATTTCGAGCCGATGCCCCTCCTCTTCCTCTTTGTCTCCGTCTTGGTCCAGTCGGGCGCCGAAGAGATCACCTGCCGTCAGTTCCTCTATCAGAAGCTGGCCCGTCGCTACCGCCACCCCCTCGTGGCAGCCGTCCTCTCGGCCGTATTCTTTGGCGCTTGCCACTTGGGGAACACCGGCATGGGACCGGTGCCCTTCGCACAGGTCGTCATCATCGGCATCCTCTTCTCGGAGCTCATCTACTACTACGACGCCCTGTGGGCGTGCATCATGATGCATACCGCGTGGAACTACACGCAAAACATCATCTTCGGCCTTCCCAACAGCGGACTCGTCTCCCTCTACTCGATCTTCGAGCTCCGGGCCGCCTCGTCCGGACCGTTCTTTGACGCGGTCTTTGGCGTGGAGGGCGGCATCGGCGCCTGCATCCTGCTCGCGCTCTCGTGCGTCGCGCTCTTCGTCTACGCAAAGCGTCACAACCTTGGCCCCAAGGACCTCTGGGCGGACGCCGACCAGGAAAGCGAGCAGAGTCTTCCCCCTGCTCCGGGAGCCCCGCGCCACATGGCGTAAGCCGTCGCAAAACGATTAGGTTAACGCTTGCCAACACTCCACGACTCCGTGCCCGGGCGTGCTACCATGCACCCTTATGAAAACACGCCTTGTCAAGGAGGTTGCCCATGATTGCCATAGTCAAGCCCTCAGCCACGCCAGAGCAACTGCAGCATTTTGTGCGCTGGATCGAGAACCGCGGCTTCTCCACCAACGTCAGCCGCGGCGACAACGAGACCATCGTCGGTATCATTGGCGACACCACGCAGATCGACCCCTTCCTACTCGAGTCGATGGACATCATCGAGCGGGTTCAGCGTGTGTCCGAACCCTTCAAGAAGGCCAACCGCAAGTTCCACCCCGAAGACACCGTCGTCGACTGCGGCCACGGCGTGCTCGTGGGAGGCGGGAACTTCCAGGTCATGGCGGGCCCGTGCTCCGTTGAGGGCAAGAACCTCATCCAGATAGCGCGCGAAGTCAAGAAGGCAGGCGCAACCATCCTTCGAGGCGGCGCATACAAGCCACGCACCAGCCCCTATGCCTACCAGGGCATGGGCGAGGAGGGCCTCGACCTCCTGCTCGAGGCATCGGCCGAGCTCGACATGCCCATCGTGACCGAGGTCATGGACGTGCGCGACGTGCAGCTCTTTGTCGACAAGGGCATAGACGTCATGCAGATCGGCGCACGCAATGCCCAGAACTTCAACCTGCTCAAGGAGGTCGGCAAGAGCGGGCTGCCCATCCTGCTCAAGCGCGGGCTCTCGGGAACCATCGACGAGCTGCTCATGGCGGCCGAGTACATCATGAGCGAGGGAAACGACAAGGTCATGCTTTGCGAGCGCGGCATCCGCACCTTCGAGACCCGCACGCGCAACACCTTTGACGTGAATGCCATCCCCGTCCTCCACTACCTGACCCACCTGCCCGTCATCGCCGACCCCAGCCACGCCACGGGCTACACCCGCTACGTGCGCCCCATCGCCTACGCCGCCACGGCCGCGGGGGCGGACGGGCTTGAGATCGAGGTCCACAACTGCCCGTCCGAGGCGTGGTCCGATGGCGCCCAGGCGCTCACGCCCGCACAGTTTGACGACGCCATGCGCCGCATCGCGCTCATCCGCGAGGCCGTGACCGCGGAGGTGGCAAAAGCATGAGCGACGCGCAGCCCACCTTCGTGCCCGGACGCATCGGCATCGTCGGCCTCGGCCTCATCGGCGGCTCCTTTGCCAAGGCCCTCCACGCGGGAGGAGCCGAGGTCTATGCCTGGAACCGGACGCGGTCGACGCTCGAGCTCGCCATGATCGACACCGTCGACGGAGAGCTCACCGACGACGCCATCAAGACCTGCGAGCTCATCATCTTGGCCGGGTATCCCTCCGCGAGCGTGCAGTGGCTCAAGGAGAAGGCCGACCTCGTCAGCCCGGGCGCCATCGTCATCGACGCCGTCGGCGTCAAGCGGACCATCTGCGAGCAGTGCTTTGCCATAGCGCAGGGACATGGGTGGACCTTCATCGGCTGCCACCCCATGGCGGGCACGCAGTACTCGGGATACGCGCATTCCCGCGCCAACATGTTCAAGGGCGCGCCTCTGGTGGTGGTGCCTCCCCATATGGACGACTTCGAGCGTGTGGCGGTCCTCGAGCGGCTCAAGCAGCTCCTCGAGCCCTGCGGCTTCGGGTCGTTCACGCTCTCTACGGCCGAGCATCACGACGAGGTCATAGCCTTCACCTCGCAGCTCGCCCACGTCGTCTCCAACGCCTACGTCAAGAGCCCGTCCGCCCGCGTGCACAAGGGCTTCTCGGCGGGCAGCTACAAGGACCTCACCCGCGTCGCGCGGCTCAACGCGGACATGTGGTGCGAGCTCTTCCTCGAGGATGCGGACAATCTCAGCGAAGAGATCGGCACCCTCATTGACAACTTGCAGCAGTATAAGGACGCTATAGACACGCGTGACGCGGCGCGTCTCCACGACCTCCTTGCCGAGGGGGACCGCCGCAAGCGGGAAATCGAGGGAAGGTGAGGGCGTCGTGACCGAGACCATCCGCGTCGAGGCTGCCTCGCGCGCCTACGACGTCGTCGTGGGCGTGGGCGTCCTCGACGAGCTGGGAGAGAGGCTGCGCGGCGCCTGCTACGCCGATGCCGCCTTTGTCGTTACGGACTCCCATGTGGGACCCCTCTACCTCAGGCGAACCCTCGACGCGCTCGAGGCGGCGGGTCTGCGCACGTCCTCAATCACCGTGCCCGCAGGCGAACGCTTCAAGCGACTCGACACCTTCGGATCCATCCTCGAGGCGATGGCCGCCGAGGGACTCACGCGCGACAGCGTGGTCGTCGCCCTGGGCGGAGGCGTCGTGGGCGACATGGCCGGGTTTGCGGCCGCCTCCTACATGCGCGGCATCCAGGTCGTCCAGGTGCCCACCACCCTTCTTGCCATGGTCGACTCCTCCGTCGGCGGCAAGACCGCCATCGACCTTGACGCCGGCAAGAACCTTGTCGGCGCCTTCCTGCAGCCCTCGCTCGTGGTCGCTGACGTCGAGACGCTGCGCAGCCTCGAGGATGACGTCTTTGTCGACGGGCTCGGGGAGGTCGCCAAGCACGCCGTGCTGGCAGACCAGGCGCTCTTCGACTCCCTCCTGGGGGCACCCCTCACACGGAACTCCGACGCCTCGGCGCTCGTCGAGGTCGTCGCACGCAACGTCGCCATCAAGCGCGACGTCGTCAACGCGGACGAGCGAGAGCGGGGCCTGCGCCAGACGCTCAACCTCGGCCACACCATCGGGCATGCGGTCGAGGCGGCATCCGGCTTCTCCCTCGGCCATGGCCACTGCGTCGCGATCGGCCTCTGCTGCGTGACGCGGGCGACCGAATCCCTCGGCTGGACGTCTCCTGGCGTTGCCGAGAGGGTGGAGCGCCTCGTCGCGGCCCAAGGCCTTCCGACGGACACGGACGTCCCGCACGACACCATCGTCTCCTTTGCCACGCACGACAAGAAGCGGCATGGCGACGGGGTGAGCCTTGTCGTCGTGGGGGACGTGGGACGATGTGAGATCAGGCACGTCTCGCTGCGGGAGTTCGCACACATCGTCGAGCTGGGCTGTGGGGTGGACGCATGAGCGACGTGAGCGTCAGCATCTTCCCGCGTGAGCTCTCGGGCACCGTCGCCGCCGTGGCGTCAAAGTCGGTCGCGCATCGCCTCATCTTGCTCGCTGCCCTCACGGACGGCACTACCGACATCGACTGCACCACCACCTCGGACGACATCGAAGCGACCATATCCTGCGTCCGCGCCCTGGGAGCCATCGTCTCCAGGACGCACCTGGGCCTGCGCGTCGTCGGCATCCCCGCCACGCGCCGCCGTGAGCTTCCGCGGCGCGCCACGCCGCTCGACTGCGGCGAGTCGGGCACCACCTTGCGCTTCCTCCTGCCCATCGTGGCCGCCCTTGGGGAGGACGTCGAGCTCGTAGGACATGGCAGGCTTTCCGAACGCCCGCTCTCCCCGCTCTATGAGGAGCTCGTGCGCCATGGCGCCGAGCTCTCCGGGCAGGGGATATTCCCGCTCGAGGTGTCAGGCACCATCTGTGGCGGGACCTTCCGCCTTCCCGGAGACGTCTCGTCGCAGTTCGTGAGCGGGCTCCTCATGGCGGCACCGCTCGTCGACGGACCCGTCAAGGTCCTCGTCAGCGAGCCCGTGGAGTCCTTCCCCTACATAACGCTCACCATCCGCGCGCTCGCCGCCTTTGGCGTCGCCGTCGAGCAGACCCACATCTCCATCGACGGCGAGCCCCACCTCTGCCTTGACGTCGCGCAGAGCCCCCTCGTCTCCCCCGGCGCCATCCAGGTCGAGGGAGACTGGTCAAACGCCGCGTTCTGGCTCGCCGCGGGTGCCCTCTCCCAGGGAGGCGTCGAGGTCACGGGGCTCGACAGCACCTCGACGCAGGGCGACCGCGCCGTCATGGCGGCGCTCACGCTCCTGGGGGCTCGCGTCTCGCGCACGCGGGGCAGCGCCTCGTGCCGCCACGAACGCCTCCACGGCATCGAGCTTGACGTCGCGGACATCCCCGACCTCGTGCCCCCGCTTGCCGCCGTCGCCGCCTGTTCTGACGGCGTGACGCGCATGCGCAACGCCGGGAGGCTGCGCCTCAAGGAGTCGGACCGGCTCGCAAGCGTGTCCGCCGCGATCAACGACATGGGAGGACAAGCCCATGTCGAGGATGACTGCCTCGTCATCACGGGCGGCGCGCTTGCCGGCGGCACCGTCGACGCCGCAAACGACCACCGCATCGCCATGATGGCAGCCGTCATGGCAAGCCATGCGCAGGGACCTGTACAGATCCGCGGGGCGCAGTGCGTCGCCAAGTCCTATCCCGCGTTCTGGGATGACTACGAGCTGCTGGGCGGGTCGATCGAGAAGACCGAGGAGTAGAACATGCCCTCTTCCTTTGGCACCACGCTGCGCGTGACGGTGTTCGGCCAGTCGCACTCCCCCGCCATCGGATGCGTTGTGGAGGGGCTTCCAGCTGGCTTTTCCGTTGACCAGGACGCGCTCGCACGCTTCATGGCACGGCGCTCCCCTGGGGCAAACCGCTGGTCCACGCCTCGCAGGGAGGCGGACGCCGTGCAGATCCTGTCTGGTCTCAACCCCCAGGGCGCCACCTGCGGCGCCCCCCTTTCCTGCGTGATCGCAAACACCAACACCCGCAGCTCCGACTACGACGAGCTCAGGCGTGTGCCACGCCCAGGCCATGCCGACTTCACGGCACAGGCCAAGTGGCACGGGGCGCAGGACGTGGCAGGCGGCGGTCACTTTTCGGGGAGGCTCACGGCACCCCTGTGCGCCGCGGGAGGCATTGCCCTGCAGGTGCTTGAGGCGCGCGGCGTGCTCATAGGGGCACATCTCGCCGAGGTCGCGGGCATCGCGGACGAGCCGTTTGACGATGGCTCTGGCTCCGGGCAGCAGCTTGCACGACAGCTTGCCTCCCTGCGTGACGGCAGGGACTTCCCCGTGCTTGACGACGACGCGGGCGCGCGCATGCGCGCCGCCATCGACGCCGCACGCGAGGACAAGGACTCCGTGGGTGGCATCGTCGAGTGCGCCGCCACCGGCATGCCCGCCGGCGTGGGCTCCCCCCTGTTTGACGGCATCGAGTCCGCGATCGCGCGGATCGCCTTCGGCGTCCCCGCCGTCAAGGGCATCGAGTTTGGCGCGGGCTTCTCGGCCGCCCGCATGCGTGGCAGCCAGAACAACGACCCCTATGGCATGGACGAGGGCGGCAATCCCCTTCCGCTCAAGAACGACGCGGGCGGAAACCTTGGCGGCATCACGACGGGAGCTCCCGTCATCTTCCGCCTGGCCTTCAAGCCCACCCCCTCCATCGGACGGGAACAAGACTCCGTCGACCTCGAACAGGGGACGCCCGCAAAGCTCTCCGTGCGGGGCCGCCATGACCCCTGCATCGCGCCGCGCGCGGTTCCCGTGGCGGAGGCCGTCATGGCGCTCGCCCTGCTCGACAGCTGGCTCTCCTTTCCCCCAGACTCCCTCTGACTCACAGGGGTCCCACCCCTGTGAGTCAGGGACCTCGGCCAATGTCTCCATTTGCGAAACTCTCCCCCATACGCGCCTTCACCCGTCACAATATGACGAGTTGAGACGAGACGATGGGAGCACACATGAAAGACCTTGCCGACATCCGCACGCGCATCGACCAGATCGACACGCAGATCACCGACCTCTTCCTCGAGCGCATGGAGGCGGCAGCTGACGTGGCCGAGTACAAGCGCGCGACAGGCAAGCCCGTCTTTGACCGCGCCCGCGAGCGCGACAACGTCGCCCGCGCGTCAAAGCGCGTTCCCGAGAACCTCGCGAGCTATGCGGCCGTCATCGAATCGGTCCTGATGGAGGCCTCGCGCGAGGCGCAGTATCAGCGTCTGGGCCTCAAGAGCGAGACGTCCCGCAAGGTCGAGGTTGCCCTTGGCGAGCAGCCGGCGCTCTTTCCCCAGCAGGCCTATGTCGCCTGCCAAGGCGTCGAGGGCGCCTACCAGCAGATTGCCTGCGACCGCATGTTCAAGCGCGCCCAGATCAGCTACTTTGACTCCTTTGACGGCGTGTTCCGTGCCGTCGAGCAGGGCTTTTGCGAATTCGGCGTCCTGCCCATCGAAAACTCCACCGCAGGATCGGTCAACCACGTCTTTGACCTCATGATGCGCCACGACTTCCACATCGTGCGCACCTGTCGCCTCAAGATCGACCACTGCCTGCTCGTAAGGCCCGGCACCGCCCTTGAGGACGTGCGCATCGTCTACAGCCACCAACAGGCCATCAGCCAGTGCGCGGACTACCTCTCGCGCCTTCCCGGATGCCGCGTCCACGTTTGCGAGAACACGGCGGTCGCCTCGCAGCTCGTCGCCAACTCCGAACGTGGCGACGTGGCGGCCATCGCCTCGCGAGACTGCGCCGAGCTCTATGGCCTCAAGATCGCCGACCAGGCCATCCAGGACCAGAAGAACAACTACACGCGCTTTGCCTGCATCGCCAAGGACCTCACGATTTACCCGGGTGCCGACCGCACCTCCCTCATGGCCGTCGTCGCCAACGAGCCGGGTTCGCTCTACAAGGTGCTTGCCCGCTTCTATGCCCTGGATGTCAACCTCGTCAAGCTCGAGAGTCGCCCCATCCCCGATCGCGACTTCGAGTTCATGTTCTACTTTGACGTCGAGTGCCCCGCCGCCTCGAGCGAGTTCCAGACCCTCATGAACTCGCTTTCCGACGTCTGCCAGGACCTGCGCTACCTGGGCAGCTATGCGGAGGTCGTCTAGCATGAGCGCGGTTCGCGAGGTCACGTACGCGCTTCTGGGCCGCACGCTGGGGCACAGCTGGAGCCCGCAGATACACGCTGCGCTTGGCAGCGTCCCCTACGACCTTGTGGAGCTCGAGCCCGACGAGGTCGTGCCCTTCGTGCGCGAGGGATCGTGGCGTGGCCTCAACGTGACCATCCCCTACAAGCGCCTGGCTGCGGAGGCGGCCGACGTGCGCACCGAGCGCGTCGAGGCTCTCGGAGTGTCCAACACGCTCGTCCACCTTCCCGACGGGCGCATCCTTGCCGACAACACCGACGTGCTCGGCTTTGAGGCCATGGTCTCGTCATTTGCGCGACGCGCGTTGGGGCGTGAGGCACGCGAGGCGTTTGGCGGAAAGGCGGCGCTCGTCCTGGGCACGGGCGGTGCCGCGCAGGCCGTCACCTTCGCCCTGCGGGAGTCCGTGGGCTGCGACGTCATGTCGGTCTCGCGCACGGGGGACGTGAACTACCAGAACCTCGTGGAACGCGGACGCGACGCCGTCCTCGTCGTCAACACGACCCCTGTGGGGATGTATCCGACATGCCCCGCCTCCCCCCTCCCGGACGGGACGCTCGAGCGGCTCCCGCATCTGGCCGCCGTCCTCGACGTGGTCTACAACCCCACGCGCACGGGCATCTGCCAGCAGGCGGAGCGCCTTGGCGTGCCTGCGGAAAGCGGCCTTTCCATGCTGGTCTGGCAGGCGCTCTTTGCCAGCGAGCTCTTCCAGGGAAAAGCCCTTGACCACGCGCTCGTGGACCAGATTCTGGGAACTATCCTGCGGCAGACGACCAACGTCGTGTTCATCGGCATGCCGGGAGCCGGAAAGACGACGGCGGGGCGCGCGCTCGCCCGCCTCACGCACCGCCCGTTCATCGACCTCGACGACGCCTTCAGCGTCGAGACCGACCTGACGCCCGCAGAGTACATCACCTCAAGGGGCGAGCAGGCGTTTCGCGTCAGCGAGACCGAGGTGCTCAAGGGCTATGCCGCGCGCTCAGGCCTCGTCATCGCCTGCGGAGGAGGCGTCGTCACGCGGGCAGAGAACTATGCGCCCCTGCACCAGAACGGCACCATCGTGTTCCTTGACCGCCCGCTCGACCAGCTCTCGAGCAGGGGGCGCCCCCTGTCCCAGCAAAAGGGCATCGAGCAGCTTGCCCAGGAGCGCATGGGGCTCTATCGATCGTGGGCCGACCTCATCGTGAGCTGCACGGGCTCGCCCACGAGCGACGCCGCGTTCATCCGCGACAAGCTGGGCCTCTGACCTCCCCCTTTCCGCTTATCGATAGCACGGCAAAGCACAGGCGCCGCCCAGCTTTTGGCCCGTATACTAAAAACGTTGTAACGCGCACGAAAGAGGTCTCGGGCATGTCTTATCGCGATGTAGCAAGCGCCGTCCTGGGCTGCGTGGGAGGCTCGGGCAACGTCATCGCAAATACTCTCTGCATGACGCGCCTGCGCATCACGGTTGCCAACCCGACGGCCATCAATCGTCCCTCAATCGACCTCATCGAGGGTGTGCTGGGCACGGCCACGCGCGGGACCAACGGCATCGAGGTCGTCTTTGGACCCAATGTCGTCAAGGGCGTCTTTGACGAGTTTTCCAAGCTCACGGGCATCCCCAACGACTTTGACCCCCTGGCGGGCTTCAGGCGTCACCATTCCAACCTGCACGTGCACATCTCGCCTGGGCGCCGCAAGTCCTATGTTGCGCAGGCAAACGCGCTCGAGAAGAGGGACGAGGCGCAGGACGACGACATGGCCCAACTCGCCCACCTCCTCGACGACGAGGGCGGCGAGGCGGACCTGGGTCTCTCTGACGAGCTTGGTGCAGCCAGCGAGCCTTCCCTCGGCGAAGGCCACGATCAGCCCAGGGCTCGGCGCCTCCTGGTCATCAACGGCCCCAACATCAACATGCTGGGAATCAGGGAGCCGGGCGTCTACGGCAAAGAGGACTTTGCCGCGCTGCTCGAGCTCTGCAAGAAGACCGCCCGCGAGGTGGGCTTTGCGGACTGCCGTTGCTTCCAGTCAAACCACGAGGGAGCCATCGTCGACGAGATCCAGGACGCCTACGGGGTCTTTGACGGACTCGTCATCAACCCCGGCGCCTACACGCACACCTCCATCGCCATCCTCGACGCGGTGAAGGCCATCAGCATCCCCACCATCGAGGTGCACATCTCCAAGGTCGAGGAGCGCGAGGACTTCCGCCAGGTCTCCTACATCAGGCAGGCATGCCTCGAGACCATAACGGGCCTGGGGATTGACGGCTATCGCGTGGCAATCGAGCACATGGCCGCGCACCTGGGAGTCTAGCTACCCACCAACCAAAACGGCCCACGACTTGTGGGCCGTTTCGCATCAGATGAAAGAAAAAACGCGGCTTCCAGGGCCAGAACGGCCCATGATCCGTGGGCCAATCCGCCTATCTGCGGCAGCGCCAGATGGCTCCGTCGCTGACGAGGACGTCCACCGCCACGTCATGCGGGTCGCGCGGCAACGGGTTGGAGCTGATCTGCACCGTGCGGGCAAGCGACACCTTGCAACCGGGATAGGTGGTGAGGAAGTTGTCCACGTACCCGGCACCATAGGCCACGCGATACCCCTCCGCGTCAAAGATGAGCCCCGGGACCAGGCACACCGACGAGTCTATGAGCTCGTCGTCCATGGAGAGGGGCGTTCCGTCGTCCAGATGGAAGGTGATCTTGCCGTCCGAGGCGACCGTGGGGACCGCCACGGTCTTGCCCTCCTCGCGTGCGCGGCGTGCCGCCTCGATCGTGTCGGCCTCCTCGCGCTGCGAGGGAAAGGCCAGCACGAGCTGACAGGCACGGTATTCGGCCAGCATCCTCAGGTGCGACAGGATGTCCCCGTCAAGGCGCGCCTGGTGCGAGGGCGACAAGGTGGGGAGTTCCATATACGCCGAGCGCAACGCCTGCTTGCTTGCATCCTCGCCATACGAACTCGCCATGGTCTCCCCCTTCGCATTACCCGTCAAGGAGACGGGCTGAACTACAATGTGCTGAGCCTGTACCTATTTTCCATTCTAGGCAACCCACAGGAAGAGAAGAACCGCACACATGAAACGAGAAGCACGTAAAACCCATTATTTTGCTGGGACGATCGGCTTTGAGCTCGAGCGCAAGCGTGTCAGGAACGTGAACCTGCGCATCCGACCCGACGGCACGGTGTACGTGAGCGCCCCGCCCCGGGTGCCCCTTTCCGAAATCGAGCGCTTCGTCGCCACGAAGGAGCCATGGATCAGACGAAAGCAGGAGGTGGTCCGGGGGCGCTCGGAGCGAGAGGCCAGCAGCTGGGAGGATGGCGGCAGGACGCGGCTGTGGGGAGAGGAGCTCACCGTCAAGGTGGCCGAGGCCGCCTCGGCAAGGCAGGAGCATGTGGCGCTCGAGGGCGCTCAGCTGGTGCTCTACGTCGCGCCACGCTGGCTCGACGACTTCGAGCAGGCTGCCGCGCACCGCGAGCGGCTCGCCCAGGCATGGCTGCGCACCCAGCTGGAGGAGGCGCTGCCCGACCTCTTTTCTCGCCACGAGGAGGCCATGGGCGTGCACGCGAGCGAGGTGCGCCTGCGCACCATGAAGACGCGCTGGGGCTCGTGCAACGTGAGAAGCGGCGCCATCACGCTCAACACGCGCCTCGTCGGCTTCCCGCGCCGATGCCTTGAATACGTTGTGGTCCACGAGCTCTGCCATCTGCTCGAGCCCTCCCACAACGCGCGCTTCCACGCCCTCATGGACCGCTACTACCCCAACTGGAGGGCGGTGCGCAGGGAGCTGCGCTCCTAGCCCGATACGAAAGGGTCCCACCCTTACGTTTCGCATCGCGCCATTTTCGGCTAGTATTAAAGGGTTGAAAACCGAGAAGTTTGGAGTCTCCTATGCCCAACGAGGGAAGCTACGAGGCCGCGCTCAGGCGCAGCAACGAGATACATGCGGACCTGCCCGTCCATCCCGAGAAGTACACCATGCTCACGGGCGACCGCCCGACCGGGCGCCTGCACCTGGGCCACTACTTTGGCACGCTCGTCGACCGCGTCCGCCTGCAGGACATGGGCGTGCACACCAACATCATCATCGCCGACTACCAGGTCATCACCGACCGCGACACCACCGAGCACATAGCCGACAACGTGCTCAACATGGTGGTCGACTACCTCGCCTGCGGCATCGACCCAGCCAAGACGATGATCTTCACGCACTCCGCCGTGCCGGCCTTGAACCAGCTCATGCTGCCGTTCCTCTCGCTTGTCTCCGAGGCAGAGCTC
>CADBRX010000141.1 GCA_902797175.1 uncultured Coriobacteriaceae bacterium
CAGGGCATCAACTTCTTCGACACGGCCAACTACTACAGCCGCGGCGCGAGCGAGGAGGTCCTGGGCAAGGTGATCCGCGAGATGGGCATCCGCGACGACGCTGTCATCGCCACCAAGAGCTACTACCCCATGTACGAGGGCACCAACGCCAAGGGTGTCACGCGCAAGACCCTCTTCCGCGAGGTTGACGCTTCACTCAAGCGCCTGGGCATGGACTACATCGACCTCTATGTGCCACATCGTCTGGACCACGACACGCCCATGGAAGAGCAGATGGAGGCCCTGAACGACCTCGTGCGCTCCGGCAAGGTGCTCTACATCGGCGCCAGCGCCATGTATGCCTGGCAGTTCCTGAAGATGAACATGATCGCCGAGCGCCACGGTTGGGCCAAGTTCGTGAGCATGCAGGACATGTACAACCTGGTCTACCGCGAGGAGGAAAAGGAGATGCACCCCATGCTCCTTGACCAAGGCATTGCCTGCACGCCCTTCAGCTCGCTGGCACACGGTGTCTTTGCCAAGCATCCCGAGGACGAGCGCACCGACGGCGTGGCCAAGCTGCAGAACGACTACGTGCTCAACGCCGACGCCGAGATCATCCGTCGCGTGTGGGAGCTGGCCGAGCGCTACGGCGTCTCCACCAGCGTGGTCGCCCAGGCCTGGAACCTTGCCAAGCCCGTCGTGACGAGCCCGCTCGTGGGCGCCAGCAAGACCGCCTACATCGACGATGCCATCGCCGCCCTCGACCTGCACCTTACGGCTGACGAGATGGCCTACCTCGAAGAGCCCTACGTGCCGCATGCGCAGTACGGCTTCCGGTAGGTCGCAACCCAGCATCATCGACCTAACGACCTGGGAAACGGGCAAAGCCCGTCAACGAGCAATGTGCCCTGGACACATGATGGCGTCCAGGGCACTGTTCCTCGGTGCCGTTGTGATGGCTTTTGCTCCCTAGCGCAGGTCCCTCGTTGCCTCCTCCAGGATGCGCAGCTGGGCGATGGTCTCCTCGGGCTTCACGAGCTGAGGTGCTCCGTGGGCCACCGTCTCGTAGAGCGCCTCGTAGAAGCCGCTGTAGGTGCTGCGCACGGTCTCTACGCGCTCCTGGTGCATGGTGCCGTCCTCGTCGTAATAGCGCAGCGTGCCCCACTGGTCGGGCGTGTCCAGGCCAAAGTCGGGGTGTCCGGCGGGCAGGTAGAACTTCTTGAGGTCACGCTCCTGCTGGTCCTTCTCGACCTTGATGAAGGTGCCGCGCTCGCCGTACACCTCAAAGCTCGGGCGCTGTATGGCGGCGTGGTAGTTGGACGCGGCGGTTGCCTTGATGCCCAGCTCGTCGTAATAGAGGTCGAAGTCGTAGTAGGTCTCGGGATGGCCTTCGCCACCCAGCTGGCGGGTTTCCACGTGCCAGCGGTCGGGGATGCCCAGCCAGCTGATGAGCTGGTCAACGCTGTGGCAGGCGTGGCCATAGCAGATGCCCATCAGGCGGTCGTAGGGCATCTCCTTGGCGTAGCGCAGGTACTCCTCACGCCAGTAGTCGTAGTGCGTCACGATTTCGAAGACCTTGCCCAGCTTGCCAGATTCCATGACCTTCTTGGCAGTGAGCAGGTCGGAGTCAAAGCGGCGGTTCTGATAGCACTGCACGGTTACGCCCTTGGCGGCAGCCAGGTCATAGAGCTCCTGGGCCTCGGCCACGGTGCCCACGAAGGCCTTGTCGCAGACCACGTGCTTGCCTGCCTCGAGCGCCTGCTTGGTGAGGGGGTAGTGGGTGTTGTGGGGGGTGCTGATCTCCACGATGTCGATCTCGGGGTCGGTGAGCATGGCCTCGAGGTCGGTGGTGTACTCGACACCTTCGAGCGCGGGCCACGGACCGCCGAGGTGGCGCGCGTAGACGGTCTTGACGCGGAACTTCTCGGGCAGCGCCTGCGAGAAGGGGATGTGGTAGCGGTTTGCGCCCTTGCCGTTGCCGATGAAGCCGATGTTGAGAATGCGGTCTGCCATGCCGTGCCCCCTTTGACGAAACTCCCTTTGCAAGGCTTACGATACACGAGCTTGGGCAACCAGATGATGGCCTACGGCAATGTGTACCTGTTTTTCAGCTTGGATAGCGGGATGAGCGGTAATTAGTGAAACGAATTGCCGCGTACAAGAACCATGCCTTACGAGCATGGTAGGGACAACAAGAAGGAATTGGCGCTTCTTTGATGCACTTCCTACAATAGGGTCATGGGATTTGTCTAGAGAGGAGCAAGTATGGCCAAGACGATGGATCGCGCAGAGTTTGAACAGATGGATGCCTTTGGGATTGGTGGGCCTAATCCTGCGGCTCAGTACTTCAGTGGTGCCACCTTCTTAAAGGTGCTCACCGAGGACGGGTGCGCCTCTCCTCTCTACAACGTGACCTTTGAGCCAGGGTGCCGCAACAACTGGCATGTCCATCATGCAACCGAGGGCGGCGGACAGGTTCTTATCTGCACGGCGGGCGAGGGCTGGTACCAGGAGTGGGGCAAGCCCGCAGTGAGCCTGAAACCGGGCACGGTCATCACCATTCCCGCAAACGTGAAGCACTGGCACGGTGCCAAGGCGGACAGCTGGTTCAGCCACGTTGCGGTCGAGGTGCCGGGATCTGACATGAGCAACGAGTGGCTCGAGCCCGTCTCTGACGAGCAGTACGCCGCCCTGTAAACTAAGAGAAGGTTCCACACCTTCTGGGTTTCGTTCTTCTTGAGAAAGGATTACGTCATGTCCTATACCCCGCAGCTTTCTGACGAGGCACGCGACTTCCGTGGTCGCATGCTCCCCACCTACGCCTCTGACCTGCAGCGCACCGATCCCGAGTTTATCGAGCGCTTTGCCAACTTTGCCTTTGGCGAGGTCGCGTCCGAGATCGACCTGCCCGACCGCACGAAGTTCATGTGCTGGCTGGCCACGTGCCTGGGCTGCCAGGGAATCGACGAGTTCCGCGCACTTCTGCCGGCTGCACTCAACATGGGCGTTGAGCCCGAGACCGTGAAGGAGATCGTGTATCAGGCCGTTGCCTACCTGGGCATTGCTCGCGTGTTCCCCTTCCTCAAGGCCACCAACGAGATCTTTGAGCTGCGTGGCATCGAGCTTCCGCTCGACAACCGCGCAACCACCACGCCTGACAAGGAAAGCCGCTACGAGGGTGGCGAGAAAGCTCAGGTTGCCTGCTTTGGCGAGCACATGCATGGTTTTAAGGATCGTGGCAACGCGGACTATCCCTGGATCAACGAGTGGCTCGTGCGCAACTGCTTTGGCGATTGGTACACCCGCGAGGGCCTGACCATTCCCGAGCGCGAGCTGATGACCTTCTGCTACATCGCGGCGCAAGGCGGTTGCGAGGCACAGCTTCGCAGTCATACCGCGGGTAACGTGCAGTGTGGCAACGACCGTGAGTTCCTCATCAAGGTCGTGAGCAACAACGTGCCGTTCATTGGCTATCCGCGCAGCCTGAACGCCATGGCGGTGGTTGATGAGGTGACCGCCCCTAAGGAGTAGGCGTGCTCATGTAGGTGTTGTTGGAGGGCTGACTATCGTTTTGATAGTCAGCCCTTCTCTTATGCAGCGTTTCCGGCGTTATTGGGGAGAGCTGACTACTGTTTTGATAGTCAGCTTCTTGACCTCGGCACCCACTCTTGCGTCATTACCCACCATGCTGTAGGTACAATGGCGTTATTGGTCACCGCGCGAAAGGAGCAGCCATGTCTGGGAAGAAGACCATCGCTGATCGAGCCGACGAAGTGGGCAAGGCCGTAACCGAAGGTGCCCAGGCCGTTGAGGACGGCATCCTTGGTGCCTTCAAGAAGGTCGGAAAGATCAAGGATGGCTTGAAGGCCGACGGCGCGGCCCACAAGAAGGATGGAGAGGCCGCGGGCAACGGTGGGGGCGGAGCCTTCTAAGCGGGATTAACCAGCTGCAAGCTATCCCAGTGAGCCGATCCCCTGGCAGAGGAGGCCAACAGCGAGTTTGGTGACCTCTTCCAGGGGCATCTTTTTGCCATCGGCAACCCACGCACGATACATCGCAAGTGTGCCGGTCGTCTGCCACGCATAGTAGATGTGCCAGCTTTCGGGGGTGAAGCCCTCGGGTATCTCGTCGACACGCTCTCCGCTCGCATCGTCCTGGAGGCGCGCTTGGATGTGGTCGTAAGCGGGGTCGCAGGTGATGGCGTCGTAGAGGGCATCCTGCTCGGAACCAAAGCGGAAGAACTCCCGCGTGACCTCTGCGAGGTCGTCAGGTTCGTGCAGATGTGTGGTGCGCTTGCGCCATGCGGCGGCATAGGTAGCCATGACCTCGGCAAGGAGGTCGTCGAGCGTCTCGTAGTAGCGATAGAAGGTCTTCTTGTTGATGCGTGCGCGGTCGCAGAGCGCCTTGACCGTGATGGATTCGTAGCCACCCTCGAGCATCAGGGAGCGAAAGCTCGTGTCTATTGCCTCAAGCGTCTTGGTGACGCGCAGGTCGTTTGCGGGTGTGGTGCGCATAGGACCCTCCTGAAATGCAACGATATTGGCATAAGCGTTGCTTAATCGTCTCTTGGTGCCATAGAGACCATTGTAGTGCCATATTTCAGTGCGTAGACTGCAAATAGCAGGAAACAAGCAGTTTGATTCGCCGAAAGGGGCACAGCATGACTCTCGAACAACTCATCGCCAAGCAGGAACTTCAGGAGCTCGTGAACGAGTTCTCCCCATAGCGAGCGCTCGCTCAACGCTCGCGCCTTCTCGCTACGAACGTGCCAGAGGGCACGTTCGCTTGACGCTCGAAGTGTGACGCCAAGGGTCAGGGTCCGCTCTTCACCGAGGATGCCGTGCTCGAGTTTCAGATGGGCCCCGAGGGCGAGGTGCACGAGATCCCTGGCCGTGAGGCCATCGTTGCTGCCTTTGAGCGCACCGTGGGTACCACCAGCACCGCCAAGGCCGTCTACCACGCAAACGGCCAGCAGCAGGTGGAGCTTGCCGACGACCTGCAGTCTGCCACCGGCACCGCCTACTGCATGGCCACGCTGGTCAACGACGAGGACGGCAAGGACGTCATCACCACCAACTACGTGCGCTACGCTGACCAGTACGTCAAGATCGACGGCCGCTGGTACATCAAGCGTCGTCGCACCTGCTTCCTCATCAGCGAGAAGCGCCCCTACAACGCATAAGGACACAAGTCACAAAAGCGCATTCGGCGCGGCACGGGAGACGATTCCCGTGCCGCGTTTCTCATGCCGCCAAGAAGACCAGGCCTCGTGTGCCTTGGTGTTGTGGAAGGAAAATCTGCTAATATATCTGTGAAAACAGCAGATAGGAGAGCAGATGGAAGCGATTTACTCCATGACAACCCTGCAGCGCAATCCCTCAGAAGTGAAGCGTGCGGCCCGTGAGGGCGTCGTGAGAATTACCGAGCAAGGGGCGCCGGCGTATGTGTTCTGTAGCGAGGATGCGTTTGAGGAGCGCATAGCACGGGAGCGTGCCGACGCGGCGTACGAGGCGCGCCTGCTTGACGCGGTGGGACGCGGCATCGCAGACATAGAAGCAGGCAGATTTGTCACGTCCATTGATGAGGCATTTAGTCGTGCAGACGAAATGAGGCGTCACAGTGCCTGAACATGGAGAGGGAAAGCCTTACCCCATCCGCATCACCGAGGAGTTTATTGAAGGGCTTGCCCAAGTCTGGTCGCCAAGAGTGCTCGATCACATAAAGGGGCTCATTGAGATGCTTCCTCGCAACCCCGAGATTGGATCTACGCGCGTGCGGGCTTCTCTCAGGCGGCGTTACGGTGACAATTTGCGCAAGCTACCTGTTTCCACGTTTGTGATTGTCTATCGCTTTGACGGCAAGACGGTGGATGTGCTTGCGTTGGTCTATGGGCCGAACATAACGTAGGTCGAGGCGGCGTCATGTGCAAAGGAACGGAGAGAATGGATACGACAGCTCTGTACCATAGAGGACTGAAAAGTACTATGGATCCGGTCCCATGGCATGGACGCGTTCTTGGGAAGCCACGTGGGTATGCGCCCGCTGCTCGCGCATGCGGCGGACGTGCTGGGCGAGCCTGAAATCACGGGCGAGCGCCTCATGCAGCTTGTGCGCGCGGGCGACGGGCGTGCCAACAGCGTGCTCAATGACGCCCTGGAAGAGCTGACCGACGCGCTCTTTGGCCTGCAGATGGCCTTTGACCCGCAGGTCATTGCCAATGGTGGTGGCATCTCGGCAGACGAGACGTACGTGGCGCGCCTCTCGCAAAAGTACGAGGAGCTCTTTGCCGCCTTCCCGCTACCGGTGCAGCATGCCCGCGTGGTGCCATGCGTCCATCGCAACGACGCCAACCTGCGCGGCGCCTTGGCGGTCTTTCACAAGAGGGTCTAAACGTACAAGCAAGATTGCCCTCGTACCCAACATCATGAACATCAACGAGCCCGTGATCTTTGGTATGCCCGTGGTCATGAATCCCCTGCTGCTCATTCCCTTTGTGCTGACGGCGCTCGTGTGCCCCACCGTGGCGCTCATTCTTCGACAAGCAGGCGCTTGCTCAGGAGCAGGAGGCAGAGCCTGCCGAGGCGTAGGGTTTGTCTCTGAGGGTTTGCTTAGGGCTGGGTCCTGTGGACCCAGTCCCTTTTTCCAGACTGGTCGCTCCCATTATTGGCAGTGTTTATCTACCAAATCTGCTAAGATTGGTATAGTAACACTGCCAATAATGGGAGCAGCAATGAATGACATCATTCTCGAGAAGCTGACGAGCTTTGACGTAGCAGACTATGAACCCATCTATCTGCGTGCGCTTGACATTGGGGATCCCCTTCCTCCACGGATGGGTAACCTCGTGAAGGTCGTGATGGGCATGAGACGCTCGGGCAAGAGCTACCGTCTGTATCAGGAAGTCAAGGCGCTTCTTGCGTTGGGGGTGTCTGCCGATCAGATTTGCTACTTCAACTTTGAGGACGATCGTCTGGATCCGATAACGAGCGAGGTGGGAGACCAGGTCATAGAGGCTTTTGCATCCCTGCATCCAGGGGTCTTGTCGCGAGGTATATACCTCTTTCTTGACGAGCTGCAGGAGATGCAGGGCTGGGGGGCATGGCTTCGACGGATTGTAGACACCACAAAGGCGACCATCTACGTGACGGGCTCCTCGTCCCAGATGCTCTCTCGAGAGATATCAACCGAGTTCAGAGGGAGGGCTCTCGACTTTGAGCTTCTGCCCTTCTCGTTTGCCGAGCACGTTGCGGCATTCTTGCCAAAGGTGGATACGAACCACCCGTCAATGGAGGAGCGTATAGCCTTGCAGCAGGAGCTGTTGACGTATCTCGTGCGGGGTGGGTTTCCTGCAACCCATGGGCTCCCGCTGTCTCAATCAAACGCTCTCTTACAGTCCTACGTGGAACGCGTGGTGGCTCGGGACGTGGTGGAACGTCACGACGTTAGCAGGCCACGCGTTGCAGCTGCATTTGCTCGCCGCGTCCTGGCCACCAATGCCATGCTCCTGTCCATTAGAAAGGTGGAGAGCGACCTCAGAGCAGCTGGCCTCAGCACAAGTCGCGAGTTGCTCGGTGATTTGCTTTCATACTTTGAGGAGGCCTACCTTGTGTTCTGTGTCAGGCAGTTCACCTACTCCCTTGCCGAGGCAACGACGAGCTCGCAGAAGGTGTATGCCATAGACCCGGGCCTTGCGCTTGCGTCAGCGCGTGCAAACACCAATGCGCTAGGCCAACGTCTTGAGAATTGCGTGTATCTTGAGCTGCGGAGACGCAATGCACTAGGCCGCATGGACACGGTGAGCACGTATCGCACGAAAGAGGGAAACCTCGAGGTCGACTTTGTGGTGGGTGATGCTCTGGCCCAAGAGCCTTTCGGCCTATACCAAGTGAGTGCGGACGTTTCGGACAAACGCACCTTGAAGCGTGAGCTGAGGGCACTTTGGCAAGGCCTGCGGGAGGCTGGCCTGGAAGAGGGCACGCTCGTCACGCTCGAGGGACGAGAGACGCGGCACGAGCAGGATGGGATGCGTGTACGGCAGGTTCCCGCATGGAAGTGGCTCCTGAAGCACGACGAGTTCGCATGATAGCGGTATCGTTATCCTATAAGGCCAATTCTCCGTCGTTCACAAGGGGGTTTCCATGGCACTCGTACAGGTCAACTATCTGAGCAAGGCGCTCTTCCGCACGGTCCCCGTCAACGTCATCATCCCCTCGGACAAGATCAGTTTTGAGACCATGAACTATGTAGAGGCGCCGGAAGGCGGATATCCCACGCTGTACCTGCTGCACGGCCTCCTGGGCAACTACACCGACTGGGTCAGCGGCACGCGCATCCAGCGCTGGGCCGAGGACGCGGGCCTGGCCGTGGTCATGCCTTCGGGTGACAACGCGTTTTACGTCAACGGCCTGGCTGCCAACAACGACTACGGAACGTTCATTGGCGAGGAGCTGCCCCAGGTGATGCGGGCGATGTTCCCGCTGTCGCGCCGCCGCGAGGACACCTTCATCGCGGGCCTCTCCATGGGCGGCTTCGGCGCCATCCGTAACGGCATGAAGTACGCCGAGACCTTCAGCCGCATCGCGGGGCTCTCCGCGGGCATCCACTTCTTCGACCCGGGGTTCACGAGCCTGGCGGGCGAGGAGAGCGTCTTCGGCGACCTCGCCGAGGCCGCCAAGACCGACAAGAACCACCACGTGGTGCTCGAGCGGCTCAAGGAGCGCGTGGCGGCGGGCGAGGTCGAGGCGCCGGAGTTCTACCTCGCCTGCGGCACGCAGGACTCGCTCATGGGCGCCAACCGGAGCTTCCTCGCCGACGTCGAGGCTGCCGGCTTTGAGGTCACCTGGGATGAGGAGGACCGCGGCCACGACTGGGACTTCTGGGACAGCCAGATCAAGAAGGTCATCGACTGGCTGCCGCTGGGCCAGGCCGAGGGTGGCATGGGCAGCGGCAACGTGTCCAAGGACCGGTAGGCGCTGGGCCGTCGCACGTAATATGGAGGTTGGGCCATGAGTAGGGGGATGGTGCTGTACACGCTGCGGCTGGTGGGGGAGCGTGCCATCGGGCTTGCGCTCTTCCTGCTGGCGTCGCATGGCGTCATGGGCATCCGTGCCACGGTGTGGTTTCTGGTGTACGTTGCTTCGGTGGCCTCAGGCGTGTGGCTGTACCACACGAGTGCCGACACGCTGGAGCGTCGTGCCAACATCGCGGCCACCAAGGATGTCACGCCGGTCTGGGACAAAGTCATCCTGGCGCTCTTCTGGCTGCTTGCCTACTTTGTGGTGTATTACGTGGCTGGTGCCACAGCAGATCATGCACAGCCCGCTGACCTGCCGTTTATTGCTGCTATAGCGCTCTATGTGCTCTCGACTGCGCTCACGGCGTGGGCCCTGCGCACCAATGCGTACGCCGAGTCGGTGTCACGCGTGCAGTCCGAGCGCGAGCAGCAGGTGTGCAGCACGGGGCCCTATGCCTACGTGCGCCACCCCATGTACTCGGCCATCCTCATGTGGTGCGTGACCATCGTGGTGGTGTTCCCCAGCTGGGCGGTGGCGGCCGTCTCGCTTGCGGTGGCTGCGCTCATCGTGGTGCGCACGCTGCTCGAGGACGCCATGCTCGCACGTGGGCTGCCTGGGTATGAAGCCTATCGCGCTCAGGTGCGCTGGCGTCTGGTGCCCTGGGTGTTTTAAGCGGTGTCCAAAGCGGGGTTTTCACCGCAGTCCCAACTAACGGAAAACAGTAATCTAAAGCGATTCCACGATTTGGCCCACAAACATGGTGTGCGCCGCGTCCTTGTAAAAGTGGCCACCAAGACGCGCCATCACGTCTTCCGGTACAGCAGCGAGGTCGATGGGCTGCGTGTACCACTTCTTGCAGACGATGGTGAGCTTTGCCTCGGCAAAGGTCATGCCGTGCTCGAGGGCGACAGGCGTGAGCGAGGTGAGGGCCACCTTGTCGCCGTCGCGTCCGCTCTTGGACCCAAGAATGCCCATGTCGCGCTCAAACTCCTGGTCAAAGAGCTGCACGGTGAAGTAGTCCTCGCGTTGCAGGAACTCGTGCGTGTAGCGCCAGGGATGCACATACACGGTGACGGTCGGCTTGCTCCAGAGCGTGCCGGCGGAGCCCCAGCCAATGGTCATGGTGTTCCACCCGCGGTCTTGGGTGCCGGCCGTGACGAGGGCAAGTCCGTTGTCTACCGTGGACGCAAACTCCGCCATGGCATCTCTGACTTGCTGTGAGGCTGTAGTGCGCATGCATGCTCCTCTCGACATGAGTTCCGCAGCCCATTTTAGAGCACCTTCTGAGGTGGGGTGACATTCTCAGCAACCATCGCGTAAGCTCATTCACTTTCTATCTCGCAAATTTTGTGAGATAATGTACAAAATTTGCGAGATAGAAAGTGAATATATGCAGTATAAACGTCAAATTGTTGAAACAATCAAATCTCGGATTAATGAACCGAAAAGGTTCATTCAAATAGTTATCGGGGCGCGTCAAACGGGAAAGACCACCGCGGTTACGCAGGCGCTCGAGGGCTACGGGCTGCCCTATCTGTTTGTAGAGGCCACCAAGGGCGAGTCTGACGCAGACTGGCTGCGTGCCCAGTGGTATCAGGGGCGCAACCTTCTGCGACGCGCTCCTGCTGCTTTGCTCGTGGTGGACGAGATCCAGTACGTGCCGCACTGGTCAGCAGTGGTTAAGACGCTTTGGGACGAGGATTTCCGGTCGGGACTTGAGCTTCGCGTGCTCTTGACGGGATCCTCGGCTACGCTCATACAGAAAGGGCTTGATGAATCCCTCAATGGGCGCTTTGAGCTCATTCACAGCCCACACTGGTCTTTGGCCGAATGTCGCGAGGCCTTTGGCTACGACCTCGACGATTTCCTCTTCTATGGAGGCTATCCAGGCGCCGCCGCGCTTCGTCACGACGGAGGACGCTGGCTGCGCTACATGCGCTCATCAATCATCAATTCCTCGATTTCGAATGACGTGATGCTGCTCGACGACGTGCGCAAACCCGAGTTGATGCGACGGCTGTTTGAGGTTGGGGCTACGTACTCTGCACAGGAGATCTCGTATCGAAAGTTGCTTGGACAATTGGATGACCGTGGCAACACCGCGACCATAGCGCACTACTTGGGGCTCCTCGATGACGCTGGCATGATGAGCGGACTGCAGAAGTATGACCCCAACCTATTGCGTGAGAAAGCGAGCTCCCCGCGTCTCATGGTTCATGACACGGCATTGATGACGGCAGCGTATGGAAGACGAAGGGCGCGTCTGCTGACAGAACCAGAACAACGTGGGCACCTCGTTGAGAGCGCGATTGGCGCATACCTCATCAACAGGGCAAAGGTGGAGGTCTTTCAGGTGTACTGGTGGCGGGACGGGCGTGACGAGGTCGACTTCGTGATTGCCTGTGAGGATGCGGTAACGGCCATCGAGGTTAAGAGCGGACGCGTCAAGCCCACGACAGGTATGGCAAGGTTTCTCGTCGAGAACCCTCGGGCAAAGTCCATCGTGGTGGGCTCACCGGAGTGCGGGATCGAGGAGTTCTTGCTTGGCGAGGAAAGCCTCTTCTACGACTGATGGTGTGGATGTAGCTGACTTGATGGCATCGTACTCACGGTCGTTGCCCATTGGGCCTGGGCGCCTGCTAGTATTCGTCCTTGCGCGGGCGGTTGTAGAACGCTGTCACGGAGTCGTTGGCATGCTCGCTCATCTTCTTCTCCACCCACGTGTGGCGCTGGGAGACGATGGCGAGCATCTCATCGGCGATCTGCTCGGGGCTGGTGGGCTGCGCCTGGCGGATGTAGGACGCCATGCGCCGTATGCTCTTCTCGCCGCCAAGCTCATGGGCGAGCACCTCGGCAAACTCCTCGGGATACCCGAGGTCGACCACGGCGTCGACCAGCTCCTGGTAGGCACGCTCCTTGGCCATGCGCTGCGAATCTGCCATATGTCCCCCTAAAGCGCGAGGTAGGTCGGCTCGGTCAGCTTGCGGACCTCCATGGTGCTCCTTCTACGACAAAGGGCCGGAAAAGATGCTGCACAAGGCGTGTCTTCTCCGGTCCTGTGAACCCTCCGACTATGTCGCCGCCATTTGGCGGGCGTTCAAGAGCCATCCTAGCAGAGAAGAGCGCGGCTCACCCAAGTCTGCAAGCTTTCAGCTCACGTATCGATGCACCATCGCTATGGCTAATAAGAGACGATAGACATTTGTTATCAGAATCCGCATGGTAAACAATGGAATCACCACCCACAGAGAAGGGGCATGTCATGCAGAAAGACAATCTCAGTGACTTCCGATTGCAGAGTGAGACACTTTTTGATCGTCGTACGTTCTTGCAAGGCATGGGAGGGCTTTTGTCGCTTGGTCTGCTTGGTTGTGGAGCTCCAGCGACAGGGGTGGGAACGGACATGGAGCCAGAGACGGGTGAAGAACAACAGGCGCTTGACGATGTTCGACCAGTCGAGGCAGACACTGTGGATCAGGAAGAGACATCCAATCAGGGAGAAGCACCCATGCAGATTCAAGTCACGATAAATGACACGCCGTTCACGGCAACCATCGAGGGCACCGTCGCAGGTCAGGAGCTGCTCGCGCGGCTGCCCCTCACGCTCTCGATGGAGGAGTTGCACGGCAACGAGAAGTACTGCTACACGGGCGAATCCTTTGGTGGCGAGACGTACGTGCCCGACACGATTGAGGTGGGCGACCTCATGGTGTTTGGCTCGGACTGCCTCGTGCTCTTCTACGAGACCTTCTCCAACGGTGGTTGGAGCTACGCGCGCGTGGG
>CADBRX010000142.1 GCA_902797175.1 uncultured Coriobacteriaceae bacterium
GATACTCCCGGTGGGTGCTTGACGGGATGCCCGTGGACATCGAAGGCCCTCAAAATGCCTCTTGACAATCTATAGGAGCGTCGGCTTATTGACGAGATAGGTGTGGATGCCGCCATCGTGGCAGACCTCGGTGCCCTGATGCTCCTGCGTGAGCACGCGCCGCACGTGGAGGCACACCTCTCCACGCAGGCGAGCGTCATGAGTGCCGCGACGGCGGACGCGTGGGCGCGTCTGGGCGTGCGGCGGATCGTCCTGGCGCGGGAGATGACGCTCGCCCAGATTGCGGAGCTGCGCCGCAGGTGCACGGAGGAGCTCGAGCTGGAGGTCTTTGCGCACGGTTCGATGTGCATGGCCTATTCGGGACGCTGCCTGCTCTCGTCGGCGCTCATGGGGCCTTCTCGCTCGGCAAGCAGGGGAGCGTGCGCGCAGCCCTGTCGCTGGGGCTGGTCGCTCGTGGAGGAGCAGGCGGGCGCCGAGCTGCCCCTGGAGGAGGACGAGCGCGGAAGCTACCTGCTCTCGTCCAACGACCTCTGCATGATCGATCACCTGGACGAGCTGGCCGAGGCCGGTGTCGACGCCATCAAGCTCGAGGGTCGTGCCAAGGGAAGCTACTACACGGCGTGCGTGACCAATGCGTACCGGCACGTGCTTGACGGGGCACTGGTGGCTCCGTGGCGCTCCGAGCTGGACGCGGTGAGCCACCGGCCCTACTCGACAGGGTTTTTCTTTGGGGCGCCGGAGCAGAATCCCGGGCGCGTGGACTACGCCCGCGAGCGTCAGATGGTCGGCATCGTCCAGCGATGCGAGGCAGACTTTGGGGCCTTTGTCGTGGAGCTGGAGTGCCGCAACCGCGCCGTGCGCGACGCGGAGGCGCAGGTCCTTTCGCCCGGCGAGGACGTGAGGCGCGTGAAGCTGGCCAGTCTCGAGGAGCGAAACGAGGCCGAAGGCACGTGGGTGCCCGTCGACGTGATGGCGCACAACATGGGGCGCTATCGCTTTCGGTGCCCCTTCCCGCTCTCCAAGCGCGACCTCGTATGCATCTGACCCACTTGGATGGGGCCTTTTGGTCGCAAGACGCGCATGTCTGGGTTCCCATCGGCTACGATGGCTCAAGGTGTAGACCCGAGACGAAAGGGACTGCCATGCCGCGCTTCCTGTTTGCGTCTGACTCCTTCAAGGGGACCATCTCGTCCGAGCGTGCGGCCGAGTTGCTGTCCGAGGCTGCGCGTGAGGTGTTTCCTGGTGCCGAGGTGCGGGGCATCGAGGTGGCTGACGGGGGCGAGGGCACGGTCGATGCGGTGGTGGCTGCGACGGGCGGTACGCTGCGGAGCGTCGAGGTGGCGGGTCCGCTCGGCAAGGCGACAAGGGCGACATATGGCCTTTTGGACGGTGGTCGGGCGATCATGGAGATGGCCGCCGCATCGGGCCTGCCGCTGCTTGAGTTAGACGAGCGCGACCCACGTCGTACGAGCACCTATGGTACGGGCCAGCTGATCATGGACGCGCTCGACCGCGGCGTGCGGGACATCTCGCTCGCCATCGGCGGGTCGGCCACCAACGACGGCGGCATGGGATGTGCGCGTGCGCTGGGCGTGCGCTTCTTGGACGATGAGGGCAACGAGCTGGCTGGCACGGGCTCTGACCTGGCTCGCGTTTCCTCGATTGACCTCTCAGGCATGGACGCGCGTGTGGCAAAGACCGCCTTTCATGTGATGTGCGACGTGACCAACCCGCTTTTGGGTGAGCGGGGCGCGACGCACGTGTTCGGCCCCCAGAAGGGCGCCACGCCCGAGGTGGTCGACGAGCTTGAGCGCGGTATGGAGAACTACGCCCGCGCGCTGCAGACGGCCTTCCCGGGCTTTGACGCCATGGCGCCAGGCACTGGTGCGGCTGGCGGCCTTGGGGCCGGTGCCCGCGCGTTCCTCTCGGCAGAGATGCTTCCAGGCATCGAGTGCGTGCTTGACCTGGTAGGGTTCGATGCGCTGCTCGCTGGCTGCGACCTCTGCGTGACGGGGGAGGGCCATGCGGACTCCCAGTCGGCCCACGGCAAGGTGGTGAGCGGCGTCGCCAGGCGCTGCCAGGCGGCGGGCGTGCCCTGCGTGGCCGTGGTCGGGGGCATGAATGCCGATGCCTGCGAGCTCCTGGACGTGGGCGTGGACGCGCTTGTGCCCACGGTGATCGACGTCTCGACGCTTGAGGACGTGCTTGCCCATGCGGAGAAGAACTACCTCCTGGCGGCTCGCAGGCTCTTCGCGTTGCTGAAGCTGGGTCAGGGGCTCTAAGGCCGCGGTGGCGGATTGGGACCAGGTCTTTTTCCGCCATCCGTCAGGCGCAGCCCATCATTACACATGCAAATAACTCGCCTATTAGTTACCGGTGCGAAATCAGCAACAGGTAGCATGATGTCACATGTTGTTAGCCGGCACCGCCAGGGTTGATGAGCCCCGCCAGGCGCCGAGGAGGTGACACGTGTGGCCGAAACCGATGAGAGTCTATTTGAGCGCAGCGTGCGGGGCGATGACGCTGCCCTTCGCGTGCTCATGCAGCGCCATGGCGACACGCTCACGCTCTACCTCAATGGCTACGTCCATGACCTTGATTCGGCGGAGGACCTCATGATCGAGGCGTTCTCGATCATGTTTGCGCGCCGTCCCCTGCTTCGTGCAGGCGGGTTCAAACCCTACCTCTACAAGACCGGACGAAACCTTGCCCTGCGCCACAGGCACGAGCTTTGGCGCATCTTGAGCATCGAGACGCTCGAGCTTGACGTGGAGAGCGACGAGCGCGTCGAGGAGGGCATGCTCACCGACGAAGGACAGCGCGCTCTGTACCGCGCGCTCGCCCTTATCCCCGCGCCGTATCGCGAGGCCCTCTACCTGGTGTACCTTGAGGGAATGAGCTACGACGAGGCCGGTGCGGTCATGCGCAAGACCCGCAAGCAAGTGGACAACCTGGTCCAACGCGGCAAGAGGGCCGCGCGCGTCCTGCTCGAGCGTGAGGGGGTGCATCTTGAGGTCAACTGACGAACGTATCTACGCGGTACGGAAGCGCTCGACGCAGCTTGCCCGGAGACGATCCCAACACATGCGGCGCGCCACGCTCATCGCAGGAGGCGTTGCGAGCATGGCCGCGATCATGCTTGTCTCGGTGTGCGCGGCGGGTCTTGGCAAGACTTCGGCCAGCTCAACGGTGCAGGGCCTCATGGGCAGCGTGTTCGCCAACGGCTCTGTGCTTGGCTATGTGGTGGTCGGTCTTTTGGGCATGGTCTTGGGAGCCGTGGTCACCCTCGTGTTCGTTCGATGGGGACGACCCCAAACGACAAAAGGATCGGAGCCACCCTCGCTACCCAACCCGACCGATGACGGAGACGCCTCGTGGTAGAGGTGCTCGACAACGCCTTCCAGCTGGCGGTCCTCATCGTATGTCTTGCGGTGTCGCTCGTGCACTTTTCGCGAGGCCATGGCGACGAGTGGCTCATGGCCTCGGGCTTCTTTGGCTGCTACCTTCTGGGCCTGACGTACTGGATCGCCTACCTCATGGTGTTTGGCGAGACACCTCGATATTTCTATGTGCCAGACGTCGCATGGGCTGCGAGCTACGTGTTTCTCCTCATGCTCGTTGCAGCCCTTGACGAGCGCCGCCAGCCGTGCGCCCCGGTGCCGATGGCGTGGGTTGCCGCCGCTGCTATGGTTCCGCACTTCGCGCTGTACGTCACCCACGGGGACGTGCTGCTCAACGTGGTGGAGTGCTCCATCATGGCGGCCATCGGCTACTTTGCCGTTCGAGGCATTGCCTCCGCGCCCGTCGAGGGGCCCGAAGGAGACCGTCGCCTCCATGCTGCCATCCTCATCTGGTGGATGGCCCAGCTGGCGGTCTGGACCACGTCATGCTTCTGGGGCGCAGTCTCCTTCACTCCCTATATCGCCTCTGACCTGTTGGTCTCTGTGAGCCTTCTTGCCTTGCTTCTTGAGATGCGCAGGGCCCTGCCATGACGTTCGTCGAGAACATATTTGTGCTGCTCGCCGCCCCTCTGCTTGCGTGCCTCCCCTTTGTGAAGGGCCGCTCCAGGGTCATGGCCATCTTCATGCTCTGCGGGATGACCTGCTGCTTGCTCTCTGCGTACGTGAACGCGTTCTTCATAGGCTGGGTCGGTGCCGGGGAGGTCGCGGGTGCCGTGGAGGTGGCTCCGGTGGTGGAGGAGACCATCAAGCTGCTGCCCATCCTGTTCTACCTGCTGGTCCTTGAGCCTCAGGTCGAGGATGCGGAGCTTGCGATCGTGGCGGTGTCGGTGGGCTTTGCCACCCTCGAGAGCGGGCTCTATCTGGCGACGGGGGAGCTCACGACGCCCGCCCTCTTGGCCTTGCGTGGCATGGGAACCTCGATGATGCACCTCACCACGGGCGTCCTGGTTGGGTACGGGCTGACACGCGTCTGGACGCGCCCGTGGCTGAAGGTCGCGGGCACGACCGGTTTGCTCTGCCTTGCCATGACCTTCCACGGGCTCTACAACGTCCTGGTAGCGGCTGGCGGCATGGCCCAGACAATGGCCGTGTGCCTGCCACTGCTGACATTGGCGTCAGTGCTTCTCATGCGCCTGAGACGGTCTCATTGACCGAGAGGGTAGCGCCTGCGGAAAAAAAGCTACCGTTTGCACTTTGACTTCGCGATAAACGTGAGGAATCTCCACCCCAAACGTCTCTAAGAAACGTTGCGGCGTGTCGATCGTCGTGGTCGACGAGACGGGAGGGAGGCCCTGTGCAAAGCATCGACGAGCGCGTCACATCCGTGCGCAGGCGCGAGCAGCGCCAAAACATCAAGACGCGCCTGCTTGGCATGGTGGGCGTCTGCTCCCTCGTCTGCCTTGCGCTCGTCTTGGGCATCGTCGGCTCGGGCGTATCCACATCCGCAACGACAGGAGACGCCCTCTACGGCGCGTCCATCTTTGGTGAGGGCGTGGGAGGCTACGCGCTGGTTGCCGTCGTGTCGTTTGTCGCAGCCACGGCGCTGACGCTCGCCTGCCTGCGTCATCGGGCTTACCGAGGCACATCCGGCCCTCTTGCCGGCAAGGATGGCAACGCCGCAACCTCCTTTGATGCTCAGTCCGCTTCTGCTCCCGTGACGAAAGAGAGATAGCCAAGCCATGAAGAAGATCGAAGACCAGCACGTCGATCAGACAAACGCCATTGTGTTGTCTCAGCCTCGCAGCATAACGCGCCACGGCCTTCTGAGGGCGGCGGCCTCTGTCGTCACCATGGGTACGATGCGCCTGCTTCCCACGGTCGAGGCCAAGGGCGTGGGGACGGGGGTCGCCTTCGTCAACCCGGGGTCTGACCCCTCCGAGGAGAACTTCGTCATCACCATCGTGAGCAAGACGGAGGTCGGCATCAACGTCGTCGACGTCTCCAACAAAAACGCCCCAGTGGAGGGTGCCACGGTGACCATCACGTCGCGCTTTCCCAACGCCAAGGTGAAGTCGCGCTCCGCCGTCACGGGAGAGGACTTCACCGACCCCGAGGACAAGGGCAAGGTCATCATCGACATCGCGGACCTCTCCGAGACGGACGATGCGGGCAACCCCGTCGACGGGCGCTACGAGTTCAACGGCTCCATCTCGGTCATCCGCAAGGCGGGCAATGGTCTGACCGCCATGCGCGACTTCTCGACGGGACTCGTGCGCATCAAGGGGGCGAGCGGCCTCGAGATCTCGACCCACGCCATGGACGACCTGCAGTTCTATCCCGAGCGCATCACCTTCAACGATTGGGACATGCACTACCAGGTGCCGACGTTCTGGCGCAGCAAGGTCAACAAGTCCGAGGAGCAGACCATCCTCATTCGCTTCGCCGGGTGCTCGGACACCGTGGACGTGAGCATCTCGGACCACGATGTGGGCAACTGGCCCCGCACCTCGGCCGGCGAGCTCACCACCCAGGCGACCTACGATGCCGATTCCGGGTACTACGTGGCCACCTTCAAGGGACCGTTCCTGTGCACGGACAAGAGTATCCACAAGGGCTTGGGCATGCTCGACGACGACTACAAGTTTGACATCGCCTACACCTACAAGGGCACCACCTACCACACCTACCAGGAGTTCCATACCAAGGAGGCGCCCATCGACACGGCGACCCTCGCTGACTTTTTTGATCCCATCAGCATGGGCAAGAGTTCCATCTCGGTGCCGTTCCCAGGCGACTTCCCGTTCTTCAAGAACTTCAGTGCGGGACTGAAGATCCCCGACATCCCCTTCTACGTGTCCGCCACCCCCACGCGGATCACGCTGGGCGTCAACACTGCCCGTGACCTGCTGAAAGATGACACAGGCAAGGCGAAGACCGAGCCCGAAGAGATCGAGATGGACGAGATGAGCGCGATCGAGGACCAGGCGGACGCCTCGCGCGCCGAGGCCAACCAGGATGCCGAGGAGGCCATCGCGAACCAGGACGTCGGCGTGGGCGGGGCAGGCGGCCCCAGCGGCAAGAAGAGCCTCTTCAACCGCAGCCCTCTTGCCAAGAGCATCGAGTTCAATGCCGGCTTCGAGGGCTACCTCATGCTCGACTGGAAGGGCATGGTAGAGGATCCGACGAAGGGCTACCTCGTCAAGCACTTCGACGGGGCGCTGCTCGTCGGCGTCGGCATCTCCGTCAAGGGAAGCGTCTGCCAGCAGATCTTCATCGGCGGCTTTCCGCTGTATGCGGCGTTCTCGCTCGAGTTCTCCATGCAGACCTCGATCACTGCCGCAGCGAGCATCATGACCGAGACATCGGTCGTTGACATCCCGCTCAACGATACGCGCCTCGACTTCGACGTTGCGGCGCCTGTCTTCAACTTCGCGCTCGCGGGCACCCTCACCATCGGCGCGGGCGTCAAGGACATCTGCTCGCTCGGCATCGCTGGTACGGGCACCCTGCAGCTCTACATCGCGGCGCTCTCCAAGAAGATGATCGCCGATGGGCACACAGTCCCGCACGTCGTCTTTGGCGGCAAGTTCGTGGTGGAGATCTTCTTCCAGGCCCTCATCCTGAAGGTCTCAACGACCTTCTGGAGCATAGAGGACAAGCGCATCTACGACAGCTGGCCCGACTCAGCGTCGCTGGCGGCAAGCTCGGGCGCTGACGTGTTCGATTACGAGCCGCGCTTCCGCCTGCGGCAGCCGGATGGCTCGGTGCGGCACTCGGTGGTCTACACCCTGGATGAGAACGGCTCGCCGTTGCGCCTCGCTGGCGACGGCGATAACTTCTTCGATAACCTGCAGATCGTGACCGAGAAGGATGACCTGATCAAGACCGTCGAGTTTGAGGGCAAGGCGGATGACGAAGGCATCCCCCTGTCTGGCACCGATGAGGACCGCGGCGAGGTCATGATGGACAAGTCGCCTGCGTTCATCAGGCAGGAGGATGGCAGCTACAAGATCGAGCTCGTGGACAGCCCGGGCTCCATCACGATCGTCACGCCCGACGAGCCGGACGAGGGCCTCGAGCCGCAGGCCGAGGAGGCTGCCGAGTCCGAGAACGAGGATATCCAGACGGAAGAGCAGGCCGTCGAAGAGCAGGTCGAGGAACAGGTGACGGAGGGGCAGCTGGAGGAACAGGTGACGGAGGGGCAGCTGGAGGCACCCGAGGGCATCGAGGAGCCGCTTGACTCTGCGGCAGGCGATGAAGGCGTCGCGCTGGGTGACGAGGTCGCGCCTACCGATGACCTTGCGGCGATGGCTGCAGTTGCCGCCACGGGCGAGGTGCTGGGCGAGATGGCCACTGACGTTGCCGAGGGTGACGTCATCCTTGACGAGGGCGTCGTGGTCGAGCCGATGGCGGCCGGTGACGAGGCGACCCTCGCCGAACAGCTGCCCTCATCCGAGGGCGCCGAGCCTGACGTTGCCGAGGCGACGGAGCCTGTGGTGGAGGTAGAGGCGGGGCAAGAGGCCGAGCCCGAGGCTGGGGTCCCTGCAGAGCTTGAGACGCAGGCAGATTCCGACTCCGAGGGCCCGACCGACCCCGATGCTGACCTGCACCAGGGCCTGGGCGAGAGCTACTGGAAGGATCCGTGCCTGGGCTTTGCGGAGCCCGTCGCCGAGGAGTGCGACTATCGGCCCGTCGCAAACGAGGCTTATCCCACCGAGAGCTATTCGCTCCCGGCGGGCGACGTCGCAGGCTTCGCGGCGAACGGCGGCATCACGCCCACCGTCGACGTCGTCATCAACAACGGCGTCTTCAGCGACCCGCGCCAGCGCATCGTCACCATCAACGACACGCCCTACCTGTTCCGCATCCTCACGGTCAAGCTCGAGATTCCTGACGGTGGTACCGTGTATCGGAGCCGCCTGGCTGCCTCCCGGTATGTCTTCGACAGCGCCCAGAGCGGCCACTGGGAGACGCCCAAGGTCATCAACTTCACGAGCGACACGGGCGACCTCTCGCGCTACAAGATGTTTGACTATGACTTCGACCTCGTCGTCAGGCCCAGCGGCGTCGAGTGGTACCGCGGCTCGACGGTGGCGATCCTGCTCACTGGCGGCATACGGCCCTACGGTGACGACCATGATCATCTGTACGACATCTTCGCTTCACCGACCATCACGGTGCTCTTTCTTGACGCCAACCTCAATGTGGTTACGCGCTCCGTGCGCATGGCCTACGCCTATCTCGGCAACGACGAGAAGCATATGGTCCACTGCCCGCACATCGTGGACCGCTTCACGCCGGACGGCAGCTCGGGCGTCTTCGCGTTCACCTTCGTGCACCGCAGCCACGCCGACGCATCAAAGCTCATGACCAGCGAAGCACATGTCGCCTTCACAGTCGGTACTTGCACCTCCCTGCCCAACATGCGGCAGTTCAAGGTCGAGACGGGAGCCGCCCAGGAGCTCGACGCATCCGTGCACGAGGTCCAGATGGTCGTGGGCAAGGCCATCGACGGCTTCTGCCAGCAGAGCGTCTCGGTCCTGTCGCTCTACCCGCAGGGCTACGACGTCCACACCGCCTATATCAAGGAGAACCAAGCCTTCAGCGACATCCTCTATCAGCATAACATTCACAACGAGTCTGACTCCCTGCCCAACCTCGTGGCCTGGCCAGGGCGCAGCGCCTTCCTGTACACACGTCCCGGCCTCGAGGGCGAGACGGACAACCCGCACCTCTATGCGGGCACCTTCGACATGACGGCCGAGAAGGCCGGTGCCTTCAAAGAGGAGCAGGTCGACCTCGAGGGCTTCAAGGGCACCTCCTTCGGCGTGAGTCCCAGCGGCAAGTACCTCTTCTTCTACGAGACGCGTGACGGCTGGGCCGGCGACGAGATCGACGCCAACTCCGGCGAGAGCACCGGCTCCACCACCAAGACCATCTACCGCATCAAGGCGTCCAAGTTCGTCGGCGACAAGTTCTGCGAGGACTTCACCTTCTGCGAACTCAGCCACCCTGTGGACAGCCTCGTGCCCCTGACGCTCAACGGAGACGCGAACACCTTCATCGCGAGCGAGGTCATCGATGCCGAGCACAGCGTTGCCTGCCTGCACTTCATTGCGGTACCGCACTGCTTCGCCTCGACGGTGGAGTCATTCAGGACGCTCGACGACTTCGCAATCGCGGGCCAGCCCTGCACGTTCAAGATGACGGTGCGCAACCACGGCAACATGATCATCCGCGGGTTCTCTGTGGACCTCATAGACCTGGATGACCACGACAACGTGATCGAGACCGTTGAGGTGGGCGAGATCAAGCCGAGCCAGATCATGGTGGGTCTCGAGAACTATGACTGGACGAACCCGGGGCAGGAGCGCGACGAGGACGCCTACCATCTCTCCGAGGCTCTGGAGGACGGCGCCCTCATGCCCGGCGCGGCGCTCACCTACCCGCTTCCCATCAAGAAGATCCCGGAGTACTGGGGTGACAAGAAGCCGGACGAGAAGCATGCCACGAGGAACGTCCACCTGCACATCCACGACGCATGGGGCGAGGAGTACACGCTGACGGGGCAAGCCGAGGGTGAGGGGCACCGCTTCGTCGAGGCGATCACTAACGACATGCACTTCGGCACGCAGCTGCGCGGCGGCAGCGACGGCATCATGTCGGTTCATGTCGCGGAAGGCAGGGGCGACTTCTACGATCCCGAGGAGCGTTGGGAAGAGAGGCGCGACGACCCTGATGACGGCGGGAACACGGGTGGAGGTGGCGGAAAGCTTCCCAAGACCGACGACCCCTATCGTGCCGACACGGCGCTCGGGCTTGCCCTGGGAGGCTTTGGCTCGCTCTTGGCGGGCTACTCGGCACGGCGCGTTGCGATTGAGCGCGAGGAGGCTCAGGCACAAGGACGTCACGCCGCAAGGAACGGAGACTAGTTGACGCGTTTCGTCGCCGTTGGTGCCAAAGCCGCTTTCGACCTTGGAACCAACGGCGACGGCGAGAGGCGGGGAAGGCCTGTGGAACGAGGAACGAAGCATCGCGGCGTGGCGCCAAGGGCGCGGCTGCTTGCCTGCGCCATGGCATTTCTGCTGTGCCTCTCGGGGCTTGTCGGAGGAAGGGCCCGTGTCGCATGGGCCGAGGCCGATGCTGCGCAGGATGCGAGCGTGGAGCAGGCAGGCACCGACGACGAGCAGGCCGCAGGCGAGGCGGCTCCCGATGGCGAGGCGGCTCCCGATGGCGAGGCGGCTCCCGGCGAGGAAGCTCCCACAGACGAACGGCCCTTGGAAGAGGACGGCCGTGAGGTGGCAGAAGGCGGGCAGGAGCCGGAGGTGCCCGAGCTCATGGTGGCAGCCGACGAATCAGACGACCCCCCCGTCTCGCAATACCCGACCGTCATCAGCCAGGACGGCAAGTGGGCGTACCGGAACAACGGCTACGACGAGGCAATTATCGTCCAGTACCTTGGCTCGGAGGAGACGGTGTCCGTTCCACCTGATTACGAGCACGGGACGCTTGACGGCTTTCCCGTGGTCGAGATTTCGGAGTACGCTTTCTCTGACTGCACGACCGTACGCGAGGTCTATATCTACGACCCCGTCACCGAACTGAGCGCCAGCGCCTTTGAGGGCTGCTCGTCACTGGAGACGGTGCACTTCAATTCTGACGGCATCGACACGATTCCGGTGAGGTGCTTCTCGGACTGCACCAACCTCAAGAGCGTCGCCATCCCGGGAAACGTTACGCTCATCGACAAGCAAGCGTTCTATGGGTGCAAGGCGCTCCGGGACCTGACGTTCATCCCGGGGCTCGAGCTGAAGCGCCTGGAGATCCAGTGGGAGGCCTTCGCACATTGCGAATCCCTGGTAGAGGTCACGTTCCCACCGACGCTGGACATACTTGAGAAGAGCTCCTTCGAGTCCTGCTCAAAACTCGAGACCATCGTGTTCGAGGGATCGCCCACCTGGTTGCCGTATGATCCCTTCTCGAATTGCGGTGCCGTCAAGACCGTGATCTATTGCGATGGTGACAAAGAAAAGAACTGGTTTGTCATGTCGCTCATCCTCCCGGAGGGGACGAGCTTCATCAAGTTCGCCTTGGACGCGAATGGCTTTGCTGCGATAGGCGAAGGTTGGTGGAGCGGTCAGGACAGCGTTGGCGCCGAGCTCAAGATTCCCTCCAAGGTCGGGTCCTACGAGGTGCATGGCATCATGCCCGATGGCTTCAAGGATCACACGAACCTGAAGTCGGTCGTCTTTCCCGAGGAGTGCTATGTGGACACGATCGGCGCACGCGCGTTCTCGGGCTGCAAATCGCTCTCGTCCGTCACCATCCCCTCCACCGTCACGACGCTGGGGGAGGAGTGCTTCAAGGACTGCGGGAAGATCAACTCGCTGGAGTTTGAGACTACGAGGCTGAAGGAGCTGCCCGCGAGCGCCTTCGAGAGTTGCAACAACATCAAGACGCTGACCGTTCCGGAGGGCGTCGAGAAGCTGGGAATTCGGTGCTTCGGGAAGTGCCTCGCCCTCAAGGAGGTCAGGCTTCCCAGCTCCTTGTCAGACGTCGAGAAGGAGGTCTTTGCCGGCTGCCTCGACCTGCGTGACATCTACATGCCCGACTGCGACAAGGACTCGACGTTCTTCGAGAACGCGTTCCTGGGGCTGCACGAGAGCGACCTCACCTTCCATGTGAGGTGGGGTTCGGGCGCGTGGTGGTGGCTCCGTGGCAACAAGGGCCATGAGCACATGGTTGACTCGACGGTGGTCTACGACCCCGTCCCGCTCGACGACGAAAGCGTCGACGTGACCATCAACAACTCGCTTCCTGCCACCTACTGCATGGCGCCGACCAAGCCCGTGTTCACCGTCACGCGCAATGGCCACGAGCTGCAATATGCCGAGGACTACACGATCGACCTCACGAGCGGTCCAAGGACTGACCGCGGGCCCGCGCAGATCGACATCATCGGCGAGGGAGGCATCTTTACCAAGGGCACCTTCACGGGCAGGCGGACGATCCCCTTCACCATCCATCCCGCACCGCTCTCCGTTCTGACCACCATGGACCCCGTCGGGCCGTTCCCGTGGGATGGCAAGAAGCGGCAGCCGGAGGTGACGTTCCATCACGAGTTTCCCAGCGGGCGGACGTACGACTTCTCGAGCGAGGAATATACGGTCACGTACCAGAATCACACGGACGGCAACACGGCCATCGTGACGCTCACCATGAAGGACGACGACACCTACCGCGGCAACTTCACGGGGTCTAAGGTCTTCACCTTCACCATCAGCCCGCGCAACCTTGAGAACGACGCCACGGTTACGCTTTCCCAGACGGTCTACCCCTACACGGGCGTCTACGTGGAGCCGGTTCCCACGGTGACGGTGCTTGATCGCGACGATAAACCCGTCGAGCTCAGTGCGGACCAGGGCCATTTTGACATCTCGTACCAGAACAACCTTATGTTCGGCAGCGCGTCACTCACGATAACGGGAAAGGCGCCCTACACGACGGGCACGGTGACCGTTCCCTTCCAGATCCGCTACATCACCGCCGATGACATCACCGTCGACGACATCGCCGACCAGGCGTACACGGGCAAGGTGATCACGCCCCAGGTCACGGTGCGAGCCTTGGGTTCACAGATCCCGGATTCGGCTTACGAGGTGGTGGCCCTTGCGGGCGAGAACGTGAACGTGGGAAAGGGCAAGGCTGTTATCAGGAGCACAAAATCAGAGTGGGTGACGTCGAAGGAGTTCAACATCGTGCCGCGCAGCGTGTCGGTCACGGCGGCGGATGACTCGAAGGTCTACGGCGCGCCTGACCCCGAGCTGACGGCATGGGTGATCGGCGCCGTGCCCGCCCAGCAAGTGGCCTATACGCTTGAGCGCGAATCTGGCGAGGCCCTCGGTGACTATGTCATCACGCCCAAGGGCGAGACGGACCAAGGCAACTACACGGTGCGGTTCAGGAGCGGGACCTTCACCATCGAGGCGGCGCAGCTGGAAGACATGGCCCGCCTGGCGGAGATTCCTGACCAGACGTATACCGGAACGGCCCTCGAGCCTAACGTAACGGTCATTCGCGATGACGGTGGGACTTCCCTCGTCGAGGGCGTGGACTATAAGGTGGCCTACGAGCACAACGTCGAGGTCGGCACCGCGACCGTGACGGTCACGGGCCTGGGCAACGCGCTCGGGACCCTCCACACCACGTTCAAGGTCGTGCCGCGGGATATCGCTGACGCCAAGGTCTCCTTCGCGCAGGACTCCATCGAGTGGTGGGGCGGCGAAGAGCGCAGGCTGATCCCAACGGTTACGCTGGATGGATTGACACTCGAGGAGCATCGCGACTACACGGTCACCTTTGCCGATGACCGGGACCCCGGTACGGCAAAGGTGACCGTGTCCGGCACGGGCAACTACACGGGTACGGCCTTGGGTACCTACGAGGTCACGCCCTATCGCGTGGTCGTGACGCCCGACGACCTCACGAAGACCTATGTCGACCCTGACCCCGCGCTGACATACACGCTCGACCGCCCGCTCTGGGGGAGCGACACGCTGGATGTCACGCTCTCGCGAGAGCCGGGCCCCGACGCAGGCACCTATGCCATCACGGCTTCGGGCGAACCTCGGCAGGGCGGCTACGAGGTGGACTTTGGCGCGGATGGTACGCTCACCATCGAGCGGTCAGACCTCCACGAGCTATGGCCTTCCGTCACGGCACCCGACGTGGTGTTTGATGGGACGGACCACAAGCCGATTCCCACCGTCCAGTACGGCGACATGGTGCTCGTGCATGGCAAGGACTTCGACGTGCTGGGCTATGCCTATAACAACACTGTCGGCCAGGCAATCGTGTACGTCGAGGGGACAGGCAACTTCAAGGGGATCAAGGCGGGCTACTTCCAGATCCTCAAGCGGCCGGTCGAGGTCAGGGTGAACGACTGCACCAAGCGCATTGGCGAGGACGACCCGCAGTTCACGGTCAGCGAGACGAATGTCGTCGAGGGCGACCACATTACGTACGAGTTCTCCCGCGAGCCGGGGGAGGAGTGCGGCGCGTATGCGATTGACGCGCAGGCGGACTACCAGTGGCTGTATAGGTACGACCTGACGTACGTTCCCGGGAAGCTCACCATCACGGGCGGGGACCTCTCGGATGCGACTGTGACGTGCGAGGAGCAGACCTACTCGGGCACTGCGCTGGAACCCGAGCCCACGGTGACGCTTCGGGGGGTCGAGCTGGCGCGAGGCACGGACTATGAGGTGACGGGCTACGAAGACAACGTCGACGCCGGCATGGCCACGGTGACGGTCGAGGGCAGGGGCAACTTCGAGGGCGCGGCCTTGGGCACGTTCATGATCGCCCCACACGACCTCTCGGGAAGCGGTTGCTCCGTGGGCGTCCCGGTGCAGGAGTACACGGGCCAGCAGCTCACGCCGGACCCCTCGCTCGTCTGCGTGGAGGTGGGCAAGACGACGCTCACGTTGCGACAAGACGTCGACTACGAGGTCACGGGCTATGGAGAGAACGTCAGGGAGTCCGGCACGGTGCAGATTCGGGGCATCGGCAACTTCGCCGGGACGAACGAGGGCGCCTTCCGCATCGTGAGCGGCGGCAACCTCGACCTTGCCTCCATGGGCGAGATACCTGACCAGATCTATACCGGGTCTCCCATCGAGCCTGGCTTCACGGTGAGCGTCGGCGATGCTGACCTCCTGCTGCGTCCCGGCATCGACTATACGGTGACCTTCGAGGACAACGTCGACGCGGGCACGGCAAAGGTGACGATCGCAGGCATCGCGCCCATCAAGGGGTCGCTCGCAGGGACGTTCCAGATCCTTCCGGCCTCGATTGCGGACGCGACCGTCACGGCGAAGGACCAGACCTACGACGGCACCGCGCAGCGGCCGGAATTGCGTGTCACCGTTGGTGACCTGATCCTCGTCGCGGGCAAGGACTACACGGTCACGAACGTGGTCGACAACGTAAGCGTGGGTACGGCGACGGTCACCATCACGGGGCAGGGCAACTACGAGGGCGTGGCGACCGGCACCTTCAACATCGTGCGTCGCGCCGTGACCGTGCGCGCGGACGACGCCTCAAAGACGTTTGGCGACGCTGACCCGAAGCTGACGGCCACGGTCAGGGGGCTCGTCGGCTCCGAGACCGTGTCCTATGAGCTTGTGCGCGCAAAGGGCGAGGTTGCGGGCGCCTATGACATCACCGCCACGGGCGATGCGGAGCAGGGCAACTACGCCGTCACGTTCGCAGGCGGCACCTTCACGGTGAGGCCGAGGGACCTCTCTGCGGCGACGGTCGCCTGTGACGACCAGGTCTATGCGGGCTCGGCGATCACGCCCGCCCCAACGGTGACGTTGGATGGCGTCGAGCTCGTCCAGGGTACGGACTACATCGTCTCGTATGCCAACAACCGCGATGTCGGCAGCGCGACCGTCACCGTGACGGGCACGGGCAACTATGCGGGCACCGCCGAGGGAGGCTTTGTCATCAAGCCGTTTGACCTTTCTGGGAGCGGCAGCGAGGTCAACGCGGCTATCCAGCTCTATACGGGTTTGGCGCTCGAACCCGCTGCGAACGTGACCGCCGTAGGTGTGGGTGGTCGGGATGAGGCGCTTGTCCAGGACCGCGACTTCGTCGTCACGGGGTACGAGGACAACGTCGCCGGACCGGTCGGCACGGTGTCGATCGAGGGCACGGGCAACTACACCGGCACGAACAAGGGCACCTTCTCCATCGTGAGCGACCACGACCTCACGCTGGGCATCATCGAGCCCATCGAGGACCAACCCTACACCGGCGTCCCTGTCGAGCCGCGCGTGCGCGTCTCGCTGAGGGGTGTGGACCTGCTCATTCGCGAGGGCGTCGACTACGTCGTCTCGTATGAGGACAACGTCAACGTGGGAACCGCCACGGTCGTGGTGACGGGCATTGGTGCCATCACCGGCGAGCTCTCGACGACGTTTAGGATCGTGGCGACCGACCTCTCATCTGCGGTGGTCACGGCCGAGGACCAGACCTATGCCGGCAGCGCTCTCGAGCCGGCACCGGTGGTGACGCTTGCGGGGACCGTCCTTCCGGAGAGCGACTACACCGTCTCGTACGAGGACAACGTGGGCGTCGGGACGGCGCGCGTGAACGTCATCGCGGCGGGAGCCAACGTCACGGGGACTGCGACGGGGACCTTCTCGGTGGTGCCACGCGACATCACCGGGCCTGACTGCACGGTGACGGTCGCGCTGCAGGAGTATACCGGCAGCCAGATCACGCCAGACCCGTCGGTCGTGCGGATGAGCGTCGACGGAAAGACGCTCACGCTTGTGAAGGGCGTCGACTACAAGGTCACGGGCTACGGCGAGAACGTCAAAGACAAGGGCACGGTCACCATCGCGGGCATCGGCAACTTCACGGGAACGAATGAGGGAACCTTCGCGATCGTGAGCAGCACCGACCTTACGCAGGGGCATATCAGGGCCATCCCAACGCAGACCTATACGGGTTCTGCCATCGAGCCTGCGCTCCATGTGGAGCTCGAGGGCGTCGACATGGTGCTCGTTCGTGACGTGGACTACACGGCGACGTTCGAGCACAACGTGGATGCGGGAACCGCTACGGTGACGGTCGAGGGCATCGCACCGCTCACGGGGACGCTCACGACCACCTTCAAGATTGTCCCGACGGACCTCTCCGGAGCGGAAGTCACAGCAGAGACGCAGGTCTATACGGGCTCCGAGCTCACGCCGACACCTATGGTCACCCTCGGCGGTGCACAGCTTGTCGCTGGGGTGGACTTCGAGGTGTCGGGCTACGATAACAACGTGCACGCAGGTACAGCCGGCGTCTCGATCACGGGCAAGGGCAACTATGTCGGGAGCGCCTCGGGTACGTTTGAGATTGGCCGAAGGTCCCTGCCTGGCACCGCTGCCGTCAGCCAGCCTGGGGACGTGACCTTCAGCGGCATGCGCCAGCAGCCAGCCGTCACGGTGACGGACGGTGACGGCGTGCTGCGACCTGGCGTGGACTACGGCCTGGTCTATGGGAAGAACGTCGGCGTCGGCGATGCGAGCGTGAGCGTAGTCGGCAGGGGAGACTACGAGGGCACGGTGACGGTGACGTTTGCGATCCTTCCCAAGCCCGTGACGGTCACCGCCCATGACCTCGCAAAGACCTATGGCGAGAAGGACCCGGCGCTCACGGTCTCGATCGAGGGCGTCGTGGACGAGCTTGCCGTGGCATATGAGCTGTCGCGCGAGCCGGGCGAGGATGCCGGGCAGTATACCATCCACGTGTCCGGGGCGCCTGAGCAGGGCAACTATGCGGTGACGTTCGTGGATGGCTCGTTCACGGTGAGGCAGGCGAGTCTCGCTGCAGCCGAGGTTGCTGCCGAAGACCAGGTCTACGCGGGCGTGCCCCTCGAACCTGAGGTCCGCGTCTCGCTGGGCGATGCGGTTCTCGTCCCCGGCGTGGACTACGACGTGCGCTACCTCAACAACCTGCGCTCCGGCAGGGCGACGGTGGTCGTGATGGGCAAGGGCAACTACCGCGCGACCGGAAGCGGGCGCTTCCAGATTGCCAAGGCCCTCCTTATGGCAACCTACGCCGGAGAGGCGATTGCCTGGGACGGTAGCCCGAAGCTCGCGGTCGACGTGTCCGGCTTTGTCGGAGGCGAGACCGATAAGACGGCAGCCAGGTTCAGGATGCCTGTCGTAGAGGCGCCCGACGTGCTCGTTCCGGGCGAGCACTACGAGCTTTTGCCCTCCGGAGGCTCTGCGCGCGACTACGAGTTCTCATACGTCTCGGGCGTGCTCTCGGTGGGCCTGCGTCCCGTATCTGATGACCCCGTCGCTCAGGAGGGACTCACCTACATTGGCTCCGAGCAGGTTGGCGTGGCAGAGCGACAGGGCTTCTCGGTGCAAGGGGGCGTGGCGACTGACGCAGGGACCTACACTGCCGTGGCGACGCTGGACGAGGGGTGGTCGTGGCTGGATGGGTCGACCGGGCAGCGCACGCTGAAATGGTCCATCGCGCCCGTGGCCATCACGGCCACCGCTCATGCCGACATTCCGGACCAGGTCCACACGGGGTCTGCCTGCGAGCCACCGGTCCAACTCACCTATGGGGATGCCGTGCTTGTGGAGGGCAAGGACTACGAGCTGTCGTATGCCGACAACGTCAAGCTGGGGACGGCGCGGGCCGTCATCACGGGCCTGGGCAACTTCGAGGGAGCGCTGGAGATTCCCTTTGCCATCGTCGAGGCTTCGTACGAGTTGGTCTCTGGGCCGTCGGAGGCTGTCGAGCAGGGTGTCTCCGCGGCGTTTACCTTCGAGCGCGTTGGAGACGGGCACGCCACGTTTGCGCACTTCATAGGCGTAAAGATGGACGGCCGCACGCTGACGGACGCCGCCTATGACGCGCGGTCGGGGAGTGTGGTCATCACCCTCAGGCCGGGCTTCACCAAGACGCTTTCGGTGGGGGAGCACGTGCTGACGGCGGTCTTTGATGACGGGGCGGCGGAGGCACCGTTCAGCGTGCGTGCGCCGAAGGTAGATCCCGTCAATCCGGATAACCCGGTCGGGCCTGGCCCCATCATCCCGCAAACGGGTGACGGCTCGATGCCCATGATGCCTGTGGTGTGCGTGGGCCTGCTTGGCGCTTCGGCGCTGCTTGCTGGCTTGTTCGCGAGAAAGAGCTGGTGATACGCTGGGGCTAGGGAGGACTGACTAGTAAGACACAAGTCAGTCCTTCTCGATGGGGCGAAAACCGCGTGGTTTGGGGAGGACGGACTAGTAAAACACAAGTCCGTCCTTCCGTTTGGCGGGCCGTCTGGCCAAACCATCCCGTGCCACTTTTCTTGTGCCGCCGAAAGTGCCCGCAAATAAGTGTCCGCCGCTCCCGCTACACTCGTAAGGGCAAAATAGACACGTGCGGACCTCTGGAGAATTGCATGCCTTCTGACCTGCAGCAATCGCTTTTCACTCCCTATGACGACAACGACTTCTGGGCACCTCCCGCTCCGGCGGTCGACCTTGCCTCGCTCAACCCGGCCCAGCGCGAGGCGGCTGAATGCACCCAAGGACCTCTCCTCGTGCTGGCAGGCGCCGGCTCGGGCAAGACGCGCGTGCTCACCTACCGCATCGCGCACATGATCGGCGACGAGGGCGTGCGCCCGTGGCAGGTCCTGGCCATCACCTTCACCAACAAGGCGGCGGCAGAGATGCGCGAGCGCCTTGCCAAGCTCGTGCCCAGCACGCGCGGCATGTGGGTCTGCACCTTCCATGCCATGTGCGTGCGCATCCTGCGCGACGACGCCGAGCTTCTGGGATACCGCCCCAACTTCTCCATCTACGATGACGACGACTCGCGCCGCCTCGTGCGCGACATCATGTCCGACCTGGACATCGACCCCAAGCAGTACCCGCTCAACTCCATCCGCGCCATCATCTCAAACGCCAAGAACGCGTTGGTCTCGGCAGACGAGATGGAGGCGCAGGCGGACAGCCCGGCATACCAGAAGGCCGCCCGCGTCTACCGCGAGCTGCAGCGCCGCCTGGCGCGCGCCAACGCCCTGGACTTTGACGACCTCCTGACCAAGACCTTCGAGCTGCTCTCCAAGCATCCCGAGGTGCTCGACCGCTATCAGGAGCGCTTCCGCCAGATCAGCGTGGACGAGTACCAGGACACCAACAAGGCCCAGTACGCCATCACCAACCTCCTGGCCGCCAAGTACCGCAACCTTATGGTCGTGGGCGACGATGACCAGTCCATCTACAGCTGGCGTGGTGCCGACATCCAGAACATCCTCGACTTCGAGAAGGACTATCCCGAGGCAAAGGTGGTGCGGCTCGAGCAGAACTACCGCTCGACGGGCCACATATTGGCCGCGGCAAACGCCGTGGTGGCGCACAACTCACGCCGCAAGGCCAAGCACCTCTTTACCGAGTCGGGAGATGGCGAGCTCATCCGCGTGTTCCAGGCAGCTGACGAGCGTGACGAGGGGCGCTGGATTGGCTCCGAGATAGAGAAGCTCCACGATGGCGGCACGAGCTACGATGACATCGCCGTCTTCTATCGCACTAACGCGCAGTCGCGCATCCTCGAAGACATGTTCCTGCGCGCGGGCGTGCCCTACAAGATCGTGGGCGGCACGCGCTTCTTTGACCGCGCCGAGATCCGTGACGTCATGGCCTACCTCAAGCTCGTGGTCAACCCCGACGACGACGTGAGCGCGCTGCGCGTGGTCAACACACCGCGACGTGGCATCGGCACCACGTCGGTCCGCAAGATCAGCGCGTACGCGGCAGAAAACGGCCTCTCCTTCTTTGCGGCCGCACAGCTCTGCGTGGCCGAGACGGGCCTACTTTCGCCCAAGGTGCGCGGCAGCCTGGGAGAGTTCTGCAGCGTCATCGAGGCCGGGCGCCACATGACGGGCGAGCTGAAGGATGTGGTGGAAGCCATCGTCGACCGCACCGGGCTCATCCAGGCGCTGCGGGCAGAGAACACCATCGAGGCGGACGGCCGCGTCGAGAACATCCAGGAGTTCTTTGGCGTCGCGGCCGAGTTTGACGAGACGCACGACGACGTGGCGGAGACGCTCGAGAGCCTGCGGCAGCTGAGGGAGGCGGGTGCCCTCGATGCGTCGGACCTGCCAGACGCCCTGGCGACGGAGGTCGCCGCGGATGCCGCAGCCCGTGACACCGCACAGCCAGAGGCACCCCAGGTGGCCGCCGAGAAGCTCCCGGCGCTCATGGAGTGGCTTGCCCTGCGCTCCGACCTCGACGCATTGGCAGGCCAGACGAGCGCCATCACCATGATGACCGTCCACTCCGCCAAGGGCCTGGAGTTTCCCGTGGTGTTTGTGGCGGGCATGGAGGACGGCATCTTCCCGCATCGTGCGCACGAGGGGGAGGGAGAACATCTTGAGGAGGAGCGACGCCTTGCCTATGTGGCCATCACGCGCGCGGAGCGCAAGCTCTACCTCACCTATGCCACGACGCGGCGCATGTACGGCTCGACGGACGCCTATCCCCGCAGCCGCTTTCTGAACGAGATCCCCGAGGAGCACATCCAGAGCATTGGCGTGGGGTCATCGGGCTTCTCGGGCACGGGCTGGGCAAAGCGTGGCGACCGTCACGGCACGTATGGCTCGGGCCGTGGCTCCGAGGTGTACGGCGGTAACGTGTTTGGCTCGCATACGCGCTCGACGGGCGGCTCGCGCGAGGCGGTACGCCCGGCGCCCATCAAGAAGGATGCCAAGAAGGCGGCGGAGACCTTCCTTCCGGGAGACCAGGTCTCCCACAAGACCTTTGGGCCCGGCAAGGTGCTGGCCGTCCAGGGAGACACCATCGAGGTCCGCTTCACGCGCACGGGCAAGACCAAGAAGCTCATGAAGGGCTTTGCCCCCATCGTCAAGATCGAGGGCTGACTCACAAGGGTCCCACCCCTTTGAGTCAGATTGACTCAAAGGGGTGGGACCCTTGTGAGTCAGCAATGCCGCCCTTGCCCTATACTTTTCCCAGCAAAGCGGCTCTGTGTGGGCCAAGGTGAGAGGAAGGGCGCAAGATGGAGCTCATGGAGCAGACCGTGTCGGCCCTCGACGGGTCCTCGTTTGCCGAGAAGGTCATTCTGCTTGCCATCGTCGTGCTGGTGGCATCCATAGTGCAGAGGCTGGTCATACGCTTCGTCCGCCGTGTGCTCGAGGCTGCCGAGGTTCCCTCGGCATCGATCTTCCTGAACATACTGCGCGCCGTCATTTGGAGCTTTGCGCTGCTGTTTGTGCTTCATCCCGTCTTTGGCATCGAGCCGACGGGCTTTGTGGCAGCCCTTGGCGTGTCGTCGGTCGCGCTCTCCTTTGGCCTGCAGGACACGGTCTCAAACCTCGTGGGAGGGCTCTCGCTCATGGTCACGCGCGTGATCGTGCCCGGAGACGTCATCACGGTCGGGGGCTTCACGGGGAGGGTGACCGACATCAACTGGCGCTCCACCAGCGTCGAGGCCCGCGGGGGCAACACCGAGGTCATTCCCAACTCGGCGCTGCTGAAGTCCTCCTTTACCAAGCTCACGGATGGTGCGGCTGCGGCGTCGAGCTTTACCGTGGCGGTCCGTCACGACGCCGACCTCGAGCAGGTCGAGCGGGAGGTGCTTGCGGTCGCAAAGGATGCGCTGGGCGAGCTTGCCGACCCGACGCGCGAGCCCCTGGTCCAGTTTGGCAACATGGATGCCTACGGCATCACCATGACGGTGATCACCTTCATCTCGGCGGACGCCATGCAGGGAGCCGCAAACGACCGCGTCTCGCGTGCGTTGGCGGGCAGGCCCTGGCTTGCGCATATTGCCTAGGGCTGAAGGGGCGGGCAGACGGGAAGAGAGAGGACTTCGTGCCATGAAGATCGGCATCGTAGCGGCCATGGAGCAGGAGCTCGAGCTCCTCAGGTCACAGATGGGGGAGTGCACATGCGTGAAGCGTGCCGGGACGGAGTTCGTGGAGGGCTCCCTTGGCGGCAAGGACGTCGCGATGGTGGTTGCCGGCGTGGGCAAGGTCAACGCCGCCGCGCACGCGCAGCTGCTCATCAGCTCCTATGGCGCTGACGTGTTGGTCTTTACGGGCGTTGCGGGATCCCTTGATCCCACGATTGACATCTGTGACATCGTGGTCTCGACCGACTGCGTGCAGCATGATGTGGAGGCTGCCGCGCTTGGCTACGCTCCAGGCGAGATACCCTATCAGGAGGTCTCGTTCTTTGAGGCAGACCCCGCGCTTCGGGGTGCTGCGGTCCGCGCGGTGCACGAGGCCGCTCCCGAGGTGCATGTCTTTGAGGGGCGCATCGCCTCTGGTGACCAGTTCGTGAGCAGTGCGGAGGCAAAGGAGCGCATCGTCTCCACCTTTGGTGCGCTCTGCTGCGAGATGGAAGGCGCCGCCGTGGCGCAGGTCGCGTGGCTGAACGAGGTGCCCTTCGTGGTCATCCGTGCCATCTCCGACAAGGCGGACGGCTCTGCCGAGATGGACTACCCGACCTTCATGGTGCAGGCGGCCAACCGCAGTGCCTCCATCATCGAGCGCCTGTTGCAGCTGCTGTAATCTTCATTTGAGCAACCGTACGGAGATTCCAATCCTGCAAAAGGCGATGACGACGGCGCTGAGCCCGCAGGACATGATCAAAGTGCTGCGCCTCCGCAAGGACACGTGCTCCCGAAGCCGTGAAGCGGCAGCGAGGGGGCATGGGCACACTAGGGCACGATCCATCCCGCTCACCAAAGACTTAATGTCGCGGCCTGTCGTTTAAGAGATGATGGACATATGCACATCAGTTTTGATGGGAGAGGGGGAGGGGCCATGGCCTCGTCATTCCGCAAGGACCAGTCAAAACCCAAGCGTGTCGTCATAGCCTTGGGAGGAAACGCGTTGGGCGACACGCCCGCCGAGCAGATCGAGCGCGTCAAGCACGCGGCGCCCGCGCTTCTGGACGTCATCGAGGACAACAACGAGATCATCATCACCCACGGCAACGGACCGCAGGTGGGCATGATCCAGAAGGCCTTTGCCATCTCGTCCACGCTCGACGAGAAGGTTCCCGTGATGGACCTGCCCGAGTGCGGCGCCATGAGCCAGGGCTACATCGGCTACCACCTGCAGCAGGGCATCGGGGCGCAGATGCACCGCACGGGCAAGCGCTGGCATGTGGCCACGGTGGTGACGCAGATCGAGGTGGACGCGGACGACCCCAGCTTCCAGAACCCCACCAAGCCCATCGGTCCCTTCCTGACCAAGGAGCAGGCCGAGTCGCAGGCGGCGCAGGACCCCAGCTTCAAGTTTGTCGAGGACTCGGGCCGTGGCTATCGCCGTGTGGTGGCCAGCCCGCGCCCGCGCAGGATTGTCGAGTCGGAGAGCATCCTCAACCTGCTCGACAACGAGTTCATCGTCGTCGCGTGCGGAGGCGGCGGCATCCCCGTCATTCGTGACACTGACAACTACGGCTGCTACAAGGGCGTGCCCGCCGTCATCGACAAGGACATGGCCGGCGCCCTTCTGGGCGAGGACTGCGACGCCGACGTGCTCGTGCTGCTCACGGCCGTCGAGTACGTGGCCATCAACTTTGGCAAGCCCGACCAGCAAAACCTGACCGACATCACCGTGGCTGAGGCGCGCCGCTACGCGGACGAGGGCCAGTTTGGCAAGGGCTCCATGGAGCCCAAGGTCCGCGCAGCCATCCGCTTCTGCGAAGGCAGGCCTGACCGTGTGGCCATCATCGGTAGCCTCGACAAAGCGCCCGAGGCGGTGCGCGGCCTCTCCGGCACCCGCATCCACTACTAAGAGAGCGAGGCAAGCCATGCCTGTTACCAGTAAGGGTACCGACAAGCCGCGCCGCATCGTCATCTCCCTGGGCGGACTCACGCCCTCGAGCCAGCTCGACCGCCAGCGCGAGCTCATCTATGCGGCTGCGCCCGAGCTCCTGCGTGCCATCGACGTCAACGCAGAGGTCATCCTCACCCACGGCAACGGACCGCAGATCCACATGGCGCAGCGCGCCTTTGCCGTCGCCTCGACCGAAGACCCCAAAGTCCCGCCCATCGACCTGCCCGAGTGCGGTGCCATGACGCAGGGATACATCGGCTACCACCTGCAGCAGGCCCTGGAGGCCGAGATGCACAAGGCGGGCAAGCGCTGGCACATCGCGACCATCATCACCCAGATCGAGGTGGACGTGGACGACCCTTCGTTTGGCAACCCGACCAAGGCGATCGGCCCGCGGCTCACCAAGCGCCAGGCCACCTCGCTCACCGAGCAGGACCCGAGCTTCAAGTTCGTGGCTGACGGCGAGGGGTACCGCCGCGTGGTCGCAAGCCCGCGCCCGCGCAGGATCGTCGAGTCGGAGAGCATCCTCAACCTGCTCGACAACGACTTCGTGGTCATAGCCTGTGGCGGCGGGGGCATCCCCGTGGTGCGCGATTCGGACGATTTGGGCTGCTACAAGGGCGTGCCCGCCGTGATCGAGAAGGACGCGGCGGCAGGCCTTCTGGGCGATGACTGCGACGCCGACGAGTTCGTCTTCCTGACGGACGTGGATGGCGTGGCCCTCAACTGGCAAAAGCCTGGCCAGCGCTTCTTGGGCGACGTGACGGTCCCCCAGATCCACGCCTACGCCGACGCGGGCGAGTTTGGCCACGACGACATGGAGCCCAAGGTGCGTGCCGCCCTGCGCTTCCTGGAGCAGCGTCCTGACCGCGTGGTGAGGATCGGCAACATTCGCAATGCCGCCGCCGTGGTCCGCGGGGAGGCGGGTACCTGCATCCACTACTGAGGCCCGGCGAACCAGGACGCCCTCTATTGTGAGAGGGGTTCGCACGTAAGATGATTCATCATATCGGTATGGGGTTGAGCGCCTCCAGGCATCTGCCTGAGGCCCAAGACATAGAAAGGAAGAACGACATGAGCATGCCCAAGGACTACATCGACACGTGTGAGTTCACCAAGGAGCAGCTGCTTGCCATGGAGGAGCTTGCCATGGCCATGAAGGCCGCCATCAAGGAGGACGGATACTATCCCCACCTGCTGCGCAACAAGAGCCTCGGCATGATCTTCCAGCAGGTGTCCACCCGCACGCGCATCTCCTTCGAGACGTCCATGACCGACCTCGGTGGCCACGCGCAGTTCTACGGCCCCGGCACCATCCAGCTCGGTGGCCACGAGTCCCTGGGTGACTCTGCGCGCGTCATGGGCTCGCTCCTTGACATCATGATGGCCCGCGTCGACCGTCACAAGGACGTCGTGGGCCTCGCGGCAGGTTCCGCGGCCCCGGTCATCAACGGCATGTCCGAGTACAACCATCCCACGCAGGAGCTCGGTGACCTGCTCACCATGCTCGAGAACCTTCCCGAGGGCAAGAAGATCGAGGACTGCAAGCTCGCCTTCATCGGCGACGCCACGCAGGTCTGTGTCTCGCTCATGTTCATCTGCTCCATCATGGGCATGGACTTTGTGCAGTTTGGCCCCAAGGGTCACCAGATTCCCGACGGCGGCCTGCACGTGGGCACCGTCGAGGAGCGCGCCGAGTTTGGCAAGCAGCTCATGGCCGTGGGAGAGCAGAAGTGCAAGGAGTCCGGCGGAACCATCACCATCTCCGATGACATCGAGTGCATCAAGGGCGCCGACTTCATCTACACCGACGTGTGGTATGGCCTCTACGACGACGAGGTCGAGGGCGAGAACTACATGGACATCTTCTACCCCAAGTACCAGGTGACCATGGACATGATGAACTACGCTGGCCCCAACTCCAAGTTCCTGCACTGCCTGCCGGCCTCGCGCAACGAAGAGGTCACCGACGAGGTCATGGACGACCCCGAGCGTTCGCTGTGCTGGGTCGAGGCGGAGAACCGCAAGCACTCCATCCGCGCCATCCTGGCGACGCTTGGCCCCCGCACGCCGCTCAACGACGAGGGCGTCGAGTATGCCAACAAGGAGCGCCTGCATGCCGCGCTGGCCAAGATCGAGGAGCTGCAGGCGTAAGGTCAAGTCGCTCTCAGTCTGTCTGGAGCGCTGCGACAAGGCTGCCCGCTCAGACAGTCCTCGCCTCAGGTGGCGCGACGTCGTTCCTGCGGAACGACTGCGCCAACTGGGCTGCGGAACTCGCGTTCAACCTTGTCGCACCGCTCTTAACCGCAACGAAAGAAGGCAAGAAATGCGCACGATCACCGAGTCACAGTCAACCCCCAAGGCCGACGGCTTCTGGATGCCAGGAGAGTTCGAGCCGCAGAAGCGCGTGTGGATGGGGTGGCCCCACCGCACCGACACCTGGGCGCACGGCGCCAAGCCGGCGCAGGCCCAGTATGCCGCCATCGCCCGCGCCATCGCGGAGTTCACGCCCGTCTACATGTGTGCCAACCAGGTCGACTACGCCAACTGCAAGGCCGTCTTCGAAGAGGACGAGAACGTGCACGTCATCGAGATGACCACCGACGACGCCTGGTTCCGTGACACCGGCGCCACCTATGTGGTCAACGGCAAGGGTGACAAGCGTGCCGTGCACTGGCACTTCAACGCCTATGGCGGCCTCATTGACGGCCTGTACTTCCCCTGGGACAAGGACGAGCAGATCGCCCTCAAGATGGCCGAGATCTCCGAGGTCGTGCGCTATCGCCCCGACTACATGATCTTGGAGGGCGGCGCGATCACCGTTGACGGCGAGGGCACCGTCGTCGTCACCGACCAGAGCGTGCTCTGCCCTGGCCGCACCTGCTCCGCCGTGCTCGTCGACGAGGACGAGGACAACATCTGGCCAAACTACGGCCGCAAGTTCGAGCCCTGGAGCGAGGAGCTGCGTGCCTACGTCGAGAACGAGCTCAAGCAGTACCTCGGCGTCGACAAGGTCATCTTCGTAAAGGAGGGCATCGACCCCAGCGAGACCAATGGTCACATCGACGACGTGGCGACCTTCATCGCCCCGGGCGTCATGGCCTGCATCTGGACTGACGACCCCGATTACCCCTTCTACCAGCAGTGCCATGCGGCCTACGAGACCCTATCCAACGCGACCGACGCCAAGGGCCGCAAGCTCAAGGTGTACAAGCTGCCCATGCCGGTCAACCCCGTCTACATGGACCAGGCGTCCTGCGACAGCATCGACATCGACGAGAACGCCGAGCCGCGCGTCTCTGACGAGCCGCTCATTGCCTCGTACATGAACTACCTCGTGACCAACGGCGGCATCATCACGCCGCAGTATGGCGACGAGAACGACGCCCTTGCCATCGAGACCCTCCAGAAGATCTACGACGAGACCTGGGGCGAGGGTGCCTACAAGGTCGTGGGCGTCCAGTCCGAGCAGGTCGTCTTTGGCGGCGGCAACATCCACTGCATCACGCAGCAGGAGCCGACTGGCCAGGCCAAGTAAGAAAGGGCCAGGCGCCCTGGCCTCCCTTGGGCCAGGACGCCTGGTGGTCATGCTCCCTCGGCAGTGAGGAGGTTCGACGTGGCATCTGCATATGGTTGGCTTTCGCTCATACCTCCCATGGTGGCCATCACGCTTGCCATCAAGACGCGCCGCGCCATCTCCTCGCTGCTGATGGGCGTCTTTGTGGGCTACTGCATCTATGTGTGGTTCGCTCCGGACAAGAGCCAGCTTGCCGTGCCCAACCCCGTGCTCGGGCCCTTCTACGAGACCATCAATGCCCTCCTGGCCTCGTTTGCCGACCCGGAGAGCATCTCGCTCTTTGCCTTCATCGCCATCCTCGGCGGCATCGTCCAGATTCTTGTGGTCGCGGGTGGCGCGGAGGCCTTCGCCAAGTGGTCGGAATCCCGCATCCGGACGCGGCGTGGCGCGCAGCTCGCCACCTTTGGCATGGGCATCTCCATCCTCATTGACGACTACTTCAACGCGCTCACGGTCGGAAGCGTCATGCAGCCCATCTCGGACCGGCTGCGCATCAGTCGCGCAAAGCTCGCCTACAACATCGACTCGACGTCGGCACCCGACACCATCCTCTTTCCCATGTCGAGCTGGGTCGCCACCTGCATCCTGCTCATCAATCCCATGCTCGAGCAGCACGGGTTTCCCGACACGGGCTTTCCCGCCTTTCTCAAGACCATCCCGTACAACTACTATTCGTGGCTGACGCTCCTGTTTGTGATCCTGGTCTCTTGGTGGGACATCAACATTGGCCCGATGGTGGAGTTTGAGCACGCGGCACGCGAAGGGCATGATGGCACGCGGCGCGAGGTCGAAAACGAGTATGCGGGCAAGGCGTCAACCAACAAGGCGCGGGCCTCTGACCTCATGGTGCCCATGTTGGTCCTTGCCGGTCTTGCCGTCGTCTTCATGCTGGGCACGGGTGGCCTCTTTGGTGGGGCGAGCCTGCTTGACGCGATGCAGAACGCAAACTCCACACTGGCGCTTGTCTATGCCGGCGTGGGTACGCTCGTCTTTGTGTTTGCGCTCTACATCCCCCGCAGGCTCATGACGATAGACGAGTTTGGCGATGCGTTCATGTCGGGGCTCAAGGACATGATCGACGCCATGGCGATGCTGCTCCTTGCCTGGACGGTGTCCACCGTGATGGGGGACGAGGTGCTGGCGACCGGACCGTTTGTGGCGAGCCTCGTGCCCACGGATGCGCCGGCGTTCCTGCTGCCGCTCACCATGTTCATCGCCACGGGAGCCATCGCCTTCACCACGGGCGTCTCGTGGGGCGCCATGGCCATCATGATTCCCCCTTCCATCGCGATCTGTGCGCGCGTGGCGCCCGAGACCATCTCCATGACGCTCGGTGGCGTCTTTGCGGGCGTCATCTTTGGTGACCACTGCTCGCCGCTGTCCGACACCACCATCCTCTCCTCGACAGGGGCAGGATGCGACCATATCGACCACGTGCGCTCGCAGCTGCCCTATGCCCTGACGTCGGGGGCGGTTGCGTGCGTGACGTTCGTCTTCGTGGGGTTGGTGCGCAACCCGGTCGCTGGGCTGGCGTTTGGCCTGGCGGCCATGTGGGTGGTCGCGTATGTGCTCCACCGTCATAGCGATCGTGTCGAGGCGCGGTGGAGGGAGGAGAGCTCGGGATAGTCCGTGGCTGGCTCATTTGTAGCCGGGTTGGGTGTTTGTGTTCAAATTGTGAAGGACTCGCGCTATACTTCCGTAAGCAATGCTGTGGGCCTTTGGCCTGTCAGATGTGAAAGGAGTCACTTTGGAAAAGAAGGGTCTCTCGTTCTTTACGATCATCTCCACGGTGATCTGCGTCGTCTTCGTGTGCGAAGCCGCCGCGCCTGCTGCCGCCATTGGCAACCAGCAGTTCTTCTGGTGGATCTTCCTGATCATCACCTTCCTGATCCCGTATGGCCTCGCGGTGGCCGAGCTCGGTACCGCCTATGAGTCAGACGGTGGCATCATCGACTGGATTCGTGACGGTCTGGGCGACAAGTGGGCCGCCCGCGCCGCGTACTACTACTGGGTCAACTACCCGTTCTGGATTGCCTCGCTGGCAACGCTGTTCCCCTTCATCATGACCATGATCTCGGGCTACACCATCGACTTCGAGTCAAACATCTGGGTGACCTTGGCCATCGAGCTGGCCTTTACGTGGATCGTCACCTTCATGGCCTTCTCGCCCGTCGCCGACTCCGAGTGGGTCCTCAACGGCGGCGCC
>CADBRX010000143.1 GCA_902797175.1 uncultured Coriobacteriaceae bacterium
GAAGCAGAGCGAACCATCTGAGCTTTGACAAGACTGGTTGTAATGAGCACGGACTCTTGATTGAAGAGCGTGCAGAGGTCCTGAGCAATCTCTTCCACGGTTTCTTTTGCTACGTTGATAAACGTCAGCATGATCGTCTTTTCTTCCGTGTACTCCCCGTCATCATGGATGTAGCCACCGTTGATGATGTCAAAGGAAAACGGGGTGCCATGTTCGATGCATCTCTTCTTGAGGATTGATACATAACGTTCGGTGTCGTACTCCTGCCTCTTTGTCTCCGAGTCATTGAGACCGACGTAGACCTGTGTTTCCGGAAACGCTGAATGCGTTGCGAGGCTCTTATAGATGGCAGAATTAGCCGCAGCGGAATTAGCCTCGCCAACAGCACGTTGAGCATCGATAACAGACTGGACAAAGCGTGAGATGTGAGGTTGAGGCATGGCGATGTCGACTCTCCATTTCTAGCTGGTAGTAAGTGAGGCCAGAGCTCATTGTAGGTGAAGGTCTGTGAAGGGATGGCGGGACCTCTGTTGCAAGATCTTCAGGATGCTCGCAAACAAACCCAACCGGACCAGGCGATGCCACGTGTGGTCCGGTTGGGCTTTCCGCAGTGTCGGGAGAGACGAATGACCTGTCCCTTTGTCTCCCTTTAGCAGGCCTCCATCAGAGGTATCAAGCGATGCTCCCTTGCTACTACAGCACTGGACGGCCGTGCTTGGCGAGCAGCTCGTGCGCAGCGGTGCAGGCGGCGCAATCGCAGTACTTGGCGCCCTTCTCCTTGATCTCCTGCGCGTGGGCGAGCATGCCAGCTGCAACCTCCTCACCCATGATGTCCTTGGCGGCGCCAGAGGCGAAGGCGATTAGCTCATCGATGGTGGTGTGGTGCTGGTCGATGGCATCGAGCAGCGTCTTGGTTGCCTCGTCGGCATCCTTGCCGGCTGCGATGGCGTCCTTCCAGCCCTGGGCAGCCTCGCGCGTGGTCTGCGAGCTGGAGCCTGCTGCCAGCAGCTCCTCGACCTTGGCGGCGGTGTAGTCAAACATTTCCTTATCCATGAGATGCTCCAATCATGCGCGTGCGCGCACGCGAGCGCCGCAAGCGTACACAACTGCCAGTGACACATTGGCATTATCGCATACTCTGGATATATGCGAGAATGGCAAGTGTTGGCAACGCCAATGCTAGGGACGGTGAAACATGGGCTCTATACTTGAAAAGCTGGGCTTCAAACACCACAAACAAACGCTTCCAGACGTGGTTCCCTATGATCCCGAGACACAGCGTCCTGTCATCCGTGCATCCATCTGCACCGGAGAGCGTGTGGCCGGCTTCAAGGACAAGACCACAGGCCACTTTACCGAGGTCATGCTCCTTCGCTCAGCTGAAGATGAGCAGCAGTTCAAGGACGCCTACCACCTCGATGCGCTCGAAACCGAGTACTAGCCTTCGTTAGTTGGGAAGACTCGTCAGGTGAGTGGGAAGGTGATCCCGCAGCTTGTGCGCAAACCCTGCGAAGGCAGATGCAGTGCGTGACGTCAGCTTGCCTTTAGGCCACATCAGGGCAGATCCCATGGCTAGGGGAGCGTCACGGAGCACGGCGAGGAACGTGCGCCTCTCTATGCTTCCCCACCAAGTCCTTAGCTGTCGTGACGTACGCCGCGGACGATCATGCCAGTGTACAGTGGGACGTTGAACACCTCTACGTACAGCGCGCATTTGCAAAGGAACAGGTAGTAGACGTTCTCGCCACGGCCCCTGAGCGTCTCGTAGTTTGCCAGACCCTTGGAAATCACGAGGTCAGAATCTCTCAGAGCGACGCGGGTCTCATCGTTGACGCGCGATAGGCAGGTTCCCGCGATGTTGCTGCCGTTGCCTAACACCCGCGCCACGCGGTCGAGCCCGACCTGATGCGCGTCCTCCACGGTCGCATCGTTTGAGGTTGGCGCACCGCGCACGATGGCCGTGACCTGCGCACTTGAGTTGACCTCCAGGATTTGCTCGATCAGCAGCTTGTCGAGCACCACCTCGCCGCAGTTGTCAGTGAGGTAGGCGATGGTTTGCGCGTGGACGATTCGCTGCTTGAGGTCCTCGAGGGCTTCCGTATCCACGTCGAGGCTCGCTGCGTCATCCACAAGCTGGAGCAGCTTCTTCTCGCTTACGTCTCCCGTCGGGCCGAAGTCGATGAAGTTGCCTACGAGGGCACAGCGGATGGCGAGGTCGAGTGGGTCATTACTTGCATGTATGCGCCGAGCGAGCTCATCCTGCATGCCAAGCATCAGCTCGTTGAAGTGCTCCTTTTCATGTGTGAAATCGCGTTTGATGCCAAAGAGCTCCTCGCGAATGATGCTGAGCTCATGGCTCAGTTCGGGTGCGGTCATGGTGGCAGACTTGTCTGCAATGGTGCGCATCACCAGTTTGGTGTATTCTGCCCGGTCACGCCAAGGCGCGTCTGCCGGGACGGAGTCCAGAGATTTGTCGAGCATGCAGCGCATGCAATGCGGGCTAAGCTGGCTGCTCGTGATTTCGTCTGTCGGCATGGGCGTCCTTTCCCTTGCATCCAGCATAGCGCATCGATGCTGTGGAGAGAGAGCGACGAGTTGCGTTGCAAATCAAATACTTAGCCAAACTGCATCTGGTAGTAGCGAGCGTAGGTGCCGTTAGCCGCGAGAAGCTCTTGGTGCGTACCGCGTTCCACGATACGACCTTCCTCCACTGTCGCGATTTCGCTTGCCCCGCGGATCGTGGATAAGCGGTGCGCGATAACAAGCGTGGTTCGACCCTCAGCCAGGCGCGCCAGGCTTTCCTGCACGGCCAGCTCGCTCTCGTTGTCGAGCGCGCTGGTGGCTTCATCCAAAACGAGGATGCGCGGGTCCTTCAGGAAGACGCGTGCGATGGCGATGCGCTGCTTCTGTCCGCCCGAGAGGCGGGCGCCACGTTCGCCTACCTGCGTGTCGTAGCCGTCGGGCAGGCTCTCGATGAAGTCCGCGATGTTTGCTGCTCGAGCCGCAGAACGCACTTCGTCCGCACTTGCTCCGGGCTTGCCGTAGGCGATGTTGTCGTAGATAGTGCCATCGAAGAGATACACGTCCTGCTGCACCAGGCCGATTGCCTCTCGTAGCGAGCGAAGCGTGACGTCGCGCACATCTTGGCCGTCAATGCGGACGACGCCGGAATCTACGTCGTAGAAGCGCGGAAGCAGCGCACAGGTGGTGGACTTGCCCCCGCCGCTTGGTCCCACGAGTGCGAGCGTCTTTCCTGGTTCTATTACAAGCGACAAGCCACGCAGGACATGGTCGCCCGAGATATCGCCGTCATCGGCGCCGTAAGCAAAACGCACGTCTTCGTATTCAACGCGGCCTGCGGATACGTGCAGGTCTGGTGCGCCAGGCTTCTCTTGCACGTCAGGCTCGGTCGTGAGTACCTCGTAGAAGCGCTCGAACCCAGCCTTGGCCTTCTGGAACATCTCGGTGAAGTCGAGGATGGTCTGGATTGGGGAGAGAAACATGCTCACGTACAGGGCGTAGGTCGCTAGGTCGACCGCGTGCAGCCGGCCATGGGCGATGAGCCAACCGCCGTACACGACGATTACCACATACAGCACGCCGGTAAATCCGCTTACACTTGCGTTGAACCGTCCCATCGCTCGATAGTTTCGCACCTTGGAAGCGAGGTAAGCCTCATTCGATGTGGCGAACTTTGTGCTCTCCACGTCCTCGTTGGCAAAGGCCTTCACCACACGGGCGCCCGCAAGGGAGTCCTCCAGCTGGGAGTTGACGGCTGCCATGGTACGGCGGTTGTCTCGGAAGGTGTCTGCCAGGCGGGCGTTGCCCCACAGGCCGAAGGCGAAGAGCAAACCGGTGACCACCGCAAGTGCGAGTGAGAGTTCCCAGCTGATAAGCGCGAGAAGAACGAAAGAGCCCACAATCTCGATGCTGCAGATCACAATCCACTCCGGCCCATGGTGGGCTGCCTCGGCGATGTCGAAGAGGTCGTTGGTCACGCGGCTCATGAGGTCGCCAGTGTGGTGGTGGTCGAAGTAGCTAAAGCTCATGCGCTCATAGGCATCAAAGAGGTCCTGTCGCATGGCGCTCTCCATGCGCAATCCCATGATATGGCCCCAGCTCGTGACGAACCAGCGGCAGAAGTACCGTACGGCATAGAGGGCCACGAGACCAGCTGCTACGGCGGGCAGGGCTGCGAGGATTACCGCTGGCTCACTGGCAAAGAGGTCGCTCGTGAGCGTGCGCAGTATCTGTGGGAAGGCAAGGTCGCA
>CADBRX010000144.1 GCA_902797175.1 uncultured Coriobacteriaceae bacterium
GAGGTCATCCTCACAGCACAGAACCTCTGCCTCCAGAAGGTCCCTGATCTCAGAGATTTTCATGTTCTTGGTCCTCTTAAGCGTTGCGCGTTGTTTCAGGTCGGCGATTAGTTAGCGTACTTGGCCAGGATCTTGTCCACATCATCGGGAACGAGACGGCCGTAGACCTCTTCGTTGACGGTCAGGACGGGAGCCAGGCCACATGCGCCGATGCAGCGGCAGGCCTCGAGCGAGAACTTCTCGTCTGCGGTGCACTCGCCCACGTCGATGCCCAGCTTCTCCTTGAGCTTCTCGAGCACGTCGCCGGAGCCCTTGACGTAGCACGCGGTGCCGAGGCAGACGGAGATGTTGTACTTGCCCTTGGGCGAGAGCGCGAACTGGGCGTAGAACGTGGCGACGCCGTAGACCTTCTCCAGCGGCACGCCCATGCCGTCAGCGATCATCTCCTGCACCTCGATGGGCAGGTAGCCGTAGATGTCCTGGGCCTTCTGCATGACCACCATGACGTTGCTCTTGTCATGGCAGTTCTCCGCAATCACTGCCTTGAGCTGTTCTTCCTGCTCTTTTGTTCCTTTGAACGGCAGATTGCTAATCTTTTTTTGCATACAATCAAACCCCCCTTTTGACGAGAATTGACGCAAAAACCCTATCCTAAGATGATAACAGATTGGTAATAGATGGTGCCTTTGCACAATCGTGCACAGCGGTAGCTGTCGGTGGTATGTGCACGCGGAACACCCAACGCATTGCCCGTTCCGCCCGGGCGGAACGGGCAATGCGTTGGGTGTTCCGCAGGTTCCGTGTGGCGCGCTCAGGAGAGGGGGAGGCCATCGCGCAGGCAGGACTCCACAACGTCGGCCGCGAGGTGCGCGGTGACGTCAAACTCTTCCGCAAAGGAGCCCTTGAGCTGCCGGAGCGCCCAGTCCGCAACGGACATCTTTCCGGGCGGGCGGCCGATGCCAAAGCGCACGCGGCCAAAGTCGCGCGTGCCGAGCTTGTCGGCAATGGAGCGCAGGCCGTTGTGGGCGTTGAGGCCACCGGACCACTTGGCGCGCACCTCTCCCGCGGGGAGGTCGACCTCATCGTGAACGACCAGCAGCTCAGCGGGGGTGATGCGCTCTGCTCGCATGAGCTTTGAGAGGGGTCCTCCCGAGGTGTTCATGAAGCTTTGCGGCTTGGCGAGCAGGACCTGGCGCTGCGTGCCGTCCGCCGCGCTCACGCTGACGGTGGCCACGAGGCTGCCTGCCTGCTCCTTCCAGTACCGCACGCCGTAGCGCTCGGCCAGGACGTCGACCGTGGCAAAGCCTGCGCTGTGGCGCGTCTGGGCGTATTCCGCACCTGGGTTGCCCAGGCCGCAGACGAGGCGGATGGGCATGGGCTTGGCTGCCTTGGGCATAGGAATCCTTTCATGCGATACGTAGGGGTCCCACCCTTTCGTATCGGCCGATACGAAAGGGTGGGACCCCTACGTATCGGTTACGTCAGCGGTTGGCCTTGAGCGTGGCGAAGACCTTGGTGTTGTGGCGCTTCACAAACGAGATGAAGCGGCCCTCGCGATAGGCGATGCCCACGTTCTGCGCCTTGATGGGGGCGATCATCACCTTCATCATGCGCGTGCGCGGCACCGCGAGGTCGGCGGCACGACGGGCGTTCTCGCTCGTGATCATCTCTTTGATGAGGACGCGCTTCTCGCGACCGGTCAGCTCGCACTGGGGGTTGCACACGTTTTCTATGCAGCCGATCAGGCGCTCGATGTAGCGGCGCTGGATCATCTCGACGCTGTCGGGGTCGTCGGAAAGGCCCCAGTGCTCGTACAGGTCGAGCATCCAGGCGTGCTCCTCTTCGCGCTTCTCGTACATGTCCGGGCGCCAACGGGCGGTCTCGGACTCCGCGCGCTGGCGGATGAAGTGGTAGTACGGCGTCTCGGTGATGCCCACGCGCTCCACGTCGCGGATGTAGTCGAGCACGTAGGGGAAGTCGTCCCAGAACGTGGGGCGGAAGCGCAGGTTGAGCCGCTCGATGCGCTCGCGCAGGAAGAGCTTGTTCCACGGCGAGTAGAACTGGTTCTTGTCAAAGAGCTGCCAGGCACAGGCGCGGAACTCCTGCTGTGATTCGAAGATGCGGCTGGGGCAGCCCTTGACCTCGGTGTAGCAGTCGTTGTCCTTGCCGTAGTAGGTGTCGATGAAAAACGCCGAGATGGCAAGCTCCAAGTTGTGCTCGTCGGCCATCTTGGCCATGTCGTGCAGCATGTTGGGCTCGATCCAGTCGTCGGCATCCATGAACATGACGTACGTGCCGCGTGCCCGGTCGAGGGCGTAGTTGCGCGCTGCCGGAGCGCCGCCGTTGGGCGTGTGGAAGACGTTGATGCGGATGTCGCGCTCTGCCATGGAGTCGAGAATCTGGCCCGTGCGGTCCGTCGAGCCGTCGTCAACGACGAGCAGCTCAAAGTCGTCAAGCGACTGGCGCTGCAGGCTCTGCACGGCGCGGCGCACGTAGGCGTCGACGTTGTACGCCGGCATGATGACCGAGACTTTTGGAACCTTGGGCGTCACGCGTTGCTACTCCTTGGCTGTGTGTACGCGCGGGGCACCTGCCACCACGCACCCATGTTTGGCATTATGCCTTTATCGCCCGCCGAAGGAGGTGTGTCGATAGAAACCTCCGGTCAAATTCGCCAGATTCACAAAGACGAGCGGTCGCGCGGCGCCGATGGGAGGCTACCGCACAAAAGGGTGGGACCCCTGCGTGCGGTACCGCACGAAGGGGTCCCACCCTTTTGTGCTGTTGGAGCGTTACGCCGGCCAGACGAAGATGCCGAGCTGGATCGGCAGCTCCTGACGGTCGATGGTGACGACCTCGGAGCCGTCCTCCAGGTTTTCCACATTGGTCGGGGCGTCTACCTGCGGAATGTTCTCGATGCCAATGGCCTGGAGCGTCTCGGCAAAGCGGACGAGCTCACCCGTGCTGAAGTCGGAGGCGATGGTGTCAAAGTCGTTGGTCTGCTTGGAGAGCAGCGCCTTGAGGGTGGGCCCCTCGAAGGTGCCCAGCTGCGACCAGATGCGATCGGTGGCCACGATCACGTGGCTCACGTGCACGTTTGCCGCATCGGTAAAGGGCGCGAGGGCCATCGAGGCGCCCGCCAGGCCATGCTCCTCAAAGACCCTCGAGAGGAACGTGGTGCTCTCGCCAACCGTGAGCTTGGTGTTGATGGGGATGTTGGCGATGACGGCCGTGTTCGCGTCGACGTCGCGCACCAGGATCTGGGCGGCCTGGAGCTGCGGCGTATCGGCGTGGATGTCGTCGACGATAAAGAAGAGCACGTTGGAGTGGTCGTTTTCCGACCACTCGCGGCCACCTGACGGCGCCGAGACCTCGGCCTGCTCATAGAGCGCATCGTAGAGCGCGCTGTCGTTGAGGTAGTTCATCTGGTTGGCCTTGTGCCAGCACCGGGCGCAGATGATGAGCGTCGCCACGGCAACGACGCCAATGACGACCAGCGAGACCATGTTGCGCAATGCGCTCGGGGTCGGTACGTCAATCCGCTCGAAGCGCTCTCGTTGCCTGAACATGGCTTCCTCCTTGCATGGCTGTGACTTGCGGCGTAGGGGAGACCGACGGCGATGCGAACCCGACGGCCACGTTCCGCACTAGAAGATGATACCTAATGCGCCCACAAGAAGACCAGCGAGGACGCCCACAACGTAGATGAATGCCGCAATCTCCGCATTCTGCTGCTGGTCCGCATTGGTGCGGAAGAGCACCAGCAGGCCCACGCCGCCCGAGACGAGCAGGCCGGCGATCATGGCGCCCGAGCTGAGCGCGCCCGACAGGTAGAGCTCCGTGATGGCGACGGACGCCCCGCAGTTGGGGATGAGGCCGACGAGTCCTGCGAGGAAGGTCGCGCGAACGGGGTGAATTCCCAGGAAGGATGCGAGGGCCTCCTCCCCCACCACCTCTATGAGCAGGCCAAACGCGCACGAGATGACAAAGATGGTGAGCGTGACCTCGACGGTGTGGACAAGCGCGCTGCGCACGATGTGCCACCAGCGGGGATGGTCGTCATGCTCGTGGTCGTGATGGTGGTCGTGGTCGTGTGCGTGGTGGTGCTCGTGGCCGTGCACGACCGCCTCGAGCTCTGGGACGGTCTCGCAGTGGCAGTGGGCACGTTCGCAGAGCTCGCGGATGTGCGGGTGCCCGTCGCCCGTGCGGTGAAGTGCGCGCAGCGTGGCGTCGAGGACCAGGCCCACGACCATGCCCACGGCCACCTTGAACCCGATGACCGCGAGCAGGCGGCTGATCGGCTCCTGATGCGCGACAAAGACGGGGACCATCTCGTCAGATGTAGAGAGCAGCACGGCAACGAGGGTTCCCACGGTGACGACGCGCCCTGCGTAGAGCGTTGCCGCCATGGCGGAGAAGCCGCACTGAGGGAGCGCGCCCAAAAGCGCGCCCACGACGGGGCCGCTCTTGTCGGCGCGCGCAATGATGGCCTCGGCGCGTCCCGCCGCGCTGTGCTCGAGCGCCTCCATGGCAAGGTAGGTCAGGAAAAGGAACGGCACGAGCTGCGCCGTGTCCTTCAGACCGTCTTTGAGCACGTCTATGAGCAAGTCCATACTCGGATCCTTCGATTCAAATCGTCCTTTGGAAGCCTTTCTTTCGCAAAACCCCAGTTGGCTGAGAGACTAAGGCTTCGAAAGGACGATTGGCATAATACGAAGCGCGCCATCGGGGTAGTCAACGCGCTCAAGAGTGAGTCCACAGGCCGGCGCGGTGGGTCCAGCAGCCGCCCGATCGCACGCGGCAAGGGCCTCGGCCACCCACGAGGGATCGCGACGGCCGCTTCCGACCTCCACGAGCGTGCCGGTGATGGCGCGCACCATGTTGTGCAGGAAGGCGTTGCCTTCGACATCGATGGCGACGTACTCCTCCCCCACCTCGGTGACATGGCTGACCTGCAGCTTGTTGACGCAACGGCAGGTAGAGCGGCCATCGGCCAAGATGCTTTCTGCCGACGAGGTCTTGCAGAAGCTGCGGAAGTCATGCTCGCCCAGCAGGCAGGCCGCCGCGGCGTTCATGGCGTCGACGTCCAGGTCCTGGGGAGCGCGCAGCCACCAAGCGTGGTCCCAGCCAAAGACAGGCTGCGTGTTGCCGCAGGCAATGCGATAGCGGTAGGCACGTGCCGTGGCGTCAAAGCGGGCAGAAAAGCCGGGGTCAGCCTGGTAGAGGCCGCGGATGGAGATGTCTTCGGGCGTGATGGCCGCAAGGGAGCGGTGCAGGTGCGAAAGATGCGCCTCGAGCTCGTCGCACGTGACAGGAACGCTCACGTACTGCGCAAGCGCATGCACGCCGGCGTCAGTCCGGCCGGCGCACGACAGCTCGCAGGGGCGACGGAAGAGCGTCTCGAGGGCATAGCGCAGCTCGCCTGCCACGGTGCGCTGGCCCTCCTGCTCGGCGTAGCCCGCAAAGCCGGCGCCTCGATATCCAACCTTGACGACAAGCGTCGTATCCATGCCCTCACCTCCTATCGCTGCCTCTGACTCAAAGGGGTGGGACCCTTGTGAGTCAGACTTGAGAAAAGGGCCCCGGTTGCCCAGGGCCCTTGACAATGCGATTGCGGAAGCCGACTACTCGGCGTCCTCCTCGACCTTGGTGACCTCGGCCACGGGAGCCACGGCGGCCTTGGCCTTGACGGGCTCGGTCACGAGCTCGATGATGACGACCTCAGCGGCGTCGCCCTTGCGGGGGCCGAGCTTCATGATGCGGGTGTAGCCGCCGTTGCGGTCGGCCCACATGCCCTGGGCAGCCTTGTCAAAGATCTCGCCGACGATCTGGGCGTCGCCAACCTTGGCGATGGCCAGACGACGGGCAGCGAGGTCGCCGCGCTTGGCCCAGGTGATGACCTTGTCCACGTCGGGACGGATGGCCTTGGCGCGCTGCTCGAGCGTCTTGATGCGGTCATTGGCGAGAAGGGCCTTGAGCAGGCTCTTCTTCATTGCCTTGGTGTGAGAGGCGTCGGTGCCGAGCTTCATGCCCCTCTTCTTGTTGTGCCTCATGGTCTATCTCCTTGTGTGCGCGAGCCTAGGCCTTAAGCCCGAGACCCATGGCCTCAAGCTTGTCCTTGACTTCCTCGATGGACTTCACGCCGAAGTTGCGGATGTTGAGCAGGTCGTTCTCGGAGAACTCCACGAGCTGGCGCACGGAGTGGATGCCGGCGCGCTTGAGGCAGTTGTAGGAGCGGACGGAAAGGTCCAGATCCTCAATCTGCTTGTCAAGCTCGGTGTTGTCCTCCTCGACGCCCACGGCGAAGATCGAGGTGTCCTCGACGGGCTCCTCCTCGTCCGCCAGACCCATGAACGCGGTCATGTGCTGGTTGACGATGTTGGCGGCCTCCACCACGGCATCGCGCGGCGACACGGAACCGTCGGTCTCCACCTCAAGGATCAGGCGGTCGTAGTTGGTGCGCTGACCAACACGGCACGGCTCGACGACCTTAGCGCAGCGACGCACGGGCGAGTAAAGCGAGTCGACGTGAATGAGACCGATGGGGTCGCCGTCGCGCTCGTTGTCATCGCCAGAGACGTAGCCACGGCCGGTGCCGATACGCATCTGCATGGTGAGGTGCGCGCCCTCACCGAGGGTGCAGATGAGCTGGTCGGCATTGATCAGCTCGAAGTCCGACGGAATCATGAAGTCTCCGCCGCACACCGTGCAGGGACCGTCGACCGAGATGCTCGCGACGCCTTCCTCAGCCGTACCGTTGTTGCGGAAGACCAGGCCCTTGACGTTGAGCACGATGTCGGTAACGTCCTCGTACACGCCGGGGACCGTGGTGAACTCGTGCTGGACGCCGTCGATCTGGATGGCCTCCACCGCAGCACCCTCAAGCGAGGACAGCAGCACGCGGCGCAGGGAATTTCCCAGCGTGTCGCCATACCCACGCTCGAGCGGCTCTGCGCTCACGCGGGCGAGGTTCTCGTTGACCTCCTCTACCGACACCTGCGGTCGGATGAATTCGGAC
>CADBRX010000145.1 GCA_902797175.1 uncultured Coriobacteriaceae bacterium
CTCCGACGTGGGCTGTGGCGCGCTGCTGTGCCGTGCGGCGCTGGAAGCGGCAAGCCTCAATGTGTTTGTCAATACCAAGACCCTGAAAGAGCGTACCCTCGCCTACGCAATCGAGGCAGAGTGCGACGCGCTGCTGGGCGAGTGGTGTCCGCGCGCCGAGGCTTGCGCCGCCTCCGTGATGGACCACATCAGAAAGTAGGGTGATGTCAGATGGCCAAGCTGCTTCTGGGAGCTCCCGTCGCCAACGCGCTGGGCGAGAAGCTCGAGGGAGAGATCGCGCGTCTCAAGAAGACGGGCGTCACGCCGACGCTCGCCATCGTGCGTGTTGGCGAGCGCAAGGACGACCTGTCCTACGAGCGCGGCGCCATGAAGCGCTGCGACGCGCTGGGGATCGACGTCCGTCAGTTCGTGCTTGACGGCGGATGCTCGCAGGAGGAGCTCATCTCCGCGATCGAGCAGGTCAACAACGACGCCTCCATCCATGGCTGCCTCATGTTCAGGCCACTGCCGGCGGGCCTCGACGAGGCCGCGGCGTGCGCCGCCCTCGACCCCGCAAAGGACGTGGACTGCATCACCGAGGGCTCGATGTACGGCATCTTTGTCAACAAGCCCATCGGCTTTGCCCCCTGCACCGCCGAGGCGTGCATCGAGCTGCTCGACTACTACGGGTACGACCTCACGGGCGCGCGCGTCACCGTGGTCGGGCGCAGCCTCGTCATCGGCAAGCCCGTCTCGATGATGCTCCAGTCGCGCAACGCCACCGTCACGATGTGCCACACCCGCACGAAGGACATGGCGGCCGAGTGCCGCGAGGCTGAGATCCTCGTGGTGGCGGCGGGTCACATTGGGACGATCGGCGCCGATGCCGCGGCCCCTCAGCAGGTCATTGTTGACGTGGGCATCAATTGGGACCAGAATGCGGGAAAGCTCTGCGGCGACGTGCTGTTTGACGAGGTGGAGCCTCTGGTGTCTGCCATCACGCCGGTTCCGCGCGGCGTCGGGTCCATCACTACCGCGGTGCTGGCAAAGCATGTGGTGGAGGCCGCGAGGCGCCAGACGGCGTAAGGACGCGACCGTCTTTGGGTCACGGCCACGACGGCACACAGGGAGGCCACCATGTCAGATGAGCGCATCACCAACGACGAGGGCTACGCGCCGCTCGACAAGCCCCGTGTGGAGGCTGCTGTGCGCGAGCTGCTCGCGGCCATAGGGGAGGACCCCGATCGCGAGGGGCTGCTCGGCACGCCCGACCGTGTCGCGCGTGCCTGCGAGGAGATCTTTGGCGGCATGCAGGAGGATCCCAGCCGCCACCTGCTCAAGCAGTTCCATGAGCCGGGCAACGAGAACATGGTCATCGTCCGCGACATCCCCTTCAACTCCATGTGCGAGCACCACCTGCTACCCTTTGTGGGAAAGGCGCACATCTGCTACCTGCCGCGAGACGGCCGCATCACGGGCCTCTCCAAGCTGGCGCGCTGTGTCAACGGCTATGCGCACCGGCCCCAGCTCCAGGAGCGCCTCACGCAGCAGATCGCCGACGCGCTGGAATACCGGCTGGAGCCGCGCGGGGTGCTGGTCGTGCTCCAGGCGGAGCATTCGTGCATGAGCATGAGGGGCATCAAGAGCGTCGGCTCCTCGACGGTCACCTCCGCGGTGCGCGGTTGGTTCAAGGACGACCTCAAGGCCCGCGAGGAGGCGCTGCGCCTCATCGGGCTGTAGGGACGTGAAGAAACGAGTGCTTGGGGGACGGCTCGCGGCGCCGAGAGCGCTTCCTGTCGTCCCTTCGCGTTAGGGGAAAGGAAGGGCCGCATGGCTTCAGAAGACTATCCGACCGTTGATGCATTGGCGCCGGCGCAGACCTTTGCCAAGGCCGCGACGGTGGGCAAGGGCAAGGCCGACATGGGCGTGGCCCGCGCGTTTGTCCTTGCCGTCCTGGCGGGCCTGTTCATCGGCATGGGCGGCATGTTCATGCTGCTGGTGAAGTCAGATTCCTCGCTGACGTTTGCCCCCTCGTCGGTGCTGGGCGGCTTCGCGTTCAGCCTGGGGCTCTTTGCCGTGCTCGTCGCGGGGGCCGAGCTCTTCACGGGCAACAACCTCATGGTCATCGGCAAGGCGCAGGGGCTGTACGACGCCCCTCGGCTGCTGCGGAGCTGGGCCGTCGTGTATGTCGGCAACCTCTGCGGATCGCTTTTGCTGGTGGGTTTGCTCCACCTGGCTAACTTTGCCGGCATGAACGGCGGCGCCGTGGGGGCCACCATGGTCTCGGTGGCGACGGCAAAGTGCGCGCTTCCGTGGACGGTCGCCTTCTTCAGGGGCGTCATGTGCAACATCCTCGTGTGCCTGGCGGTCTGGATGGGCTTTGCCGGAAAGACCGTGGTCGACAAGTTCCTGGCCGCGGCCATGCCCGTCATGGCGTTTGTCGCCTGCGGGTTCGAGCACTGCGTCGCCAACATGTTCTTCATCCCCATGGGCATGGTGACGCTGGCCACCGTGGGCGCCCCCGAGGGCTTTGACGCCGCTGCGCTCACCTTTGGGGGACTGCTCTCAAACCTGTCCGCGGCCACCTTGGGTAACATGGTCGGTGGCGCCGTGCTCTTTGCGGGCGCCTACCTCCTTGCCTTTGGAAGAAAGGACGCATAGATGGCGTACCAAGTCCCCTTTGAGGTCCCCGAATGGACCTATGACCAGGCATTACGGCAGCTTCACGCCGCGCTACACTTTGGCATCTGCCCCATGCTCGAGACCGTCGTCGACATGCTTGCCGAGCTGGGAGACCCCGACCTCTGCTTTGAGTCGCTGCAGATAGCGGGCACCAACGGAAAGACCTCTACCTCCCGCTATACCGCGGCGATCCTCAGGGGGGAGGGCTACCGCGTGGCCCTTTACACGAGCCCCGAGCTCGTCCGCTACAACGAGCGGATGGAGGTCGACGGGGCGCCCATCAGCGACGAGGCCTTTGCGCGGGGCATCGCCGCCGCCACGCTGGCAGGCGAGCGCGTGAACGCGCGCAGGAGCGCGGCGGGGGAGAGGCCCTATGACATCACGGAGTTCGACACGCTCACCGTGGCGGCGTGTGTGGTCTATGCCGAGGCGGGCGTCGACGTGGCCGTGCTGGAGTGCGGCATGGGCGGGCGCTGGGACGCCACGAGCGCCGTCAAGTCTGTCAAGACGGTCGCCATAACGGGCATCGGGCTCGACCACATGCACATCCTGGGCGACACGCTCGAGGCCATCGCGGGCGAGAAGGCCGCCATCATCAAGGCGGGCCGCCCCTGCGTGCTCGGCGTGGGCACGGCAACGCCGGACAGCGTGGAGGACGTTTTTCTTGACCAGTGCCGTGCCGAGGGCGTGGAGCCAGTGCTCCTGCGCCCCGTGGACCTTGCCGACGCGCGTGGCGAGATGCACCCCGGCACGCCGCGTGCGCACGAGGACCTGCCGCATGCGAGCTATCGCGTGAACAAACGGCCGACGCGCCTGGGCGCCCCGCTCGAGCTGAGCGTGACGACACCGCGTGGCACCTATCCGAAGCTCGCGGCCCCCAAACCCGCCTATCAGGCGGCCAACATCGCCTGCGCCGTCACGCTTGCCGAGGCGTATCTCGGGCGCACGCTTGACGAAGGCGTGCTCTATGACAGTGTGATGGGCTGCCCCACGCCTGGTCGCTTTGACCTGCTCCGGAGCGAGCCGCCGATCATCATCGACGCCTGCCATAACCCCCAGTCGGTTGAGACCTTCCTGACCGCTGTCCGCGACATCGAGCCTGACGCGTCGGGACGCCCCGCGCTTCTGTGCGCGGCGCTGGCCGACAAGGACTGCGGGGGCATGGTCGAGCTGCTTGCCCATGAGTTCCCCTTTGTCAACGTGACCCAGACGTCATCGCCGCGCGCCCTTGCGGCAGCCGAGCTCGCGGAGCTCTTCCGCGCCGCGGGTGCCGAGGTGAGGGGAGTCTTCCCAACGGTTGCCGAGGCGGTCGCCGGCCTTGACGGCCAGCCCTATGTCGCCTGCGGCTCCATCACCCTTGCAGGCGAAGTCGCGGGGATCTTGAGGTAGGAATCCTATCGTCAAGCCGGTCACGTAAGGAGTTGGCTGAGCGCACGTCCGGACTGGCTCCCGTCCATGTGGTGGGTCCGACAAGAAACGCGGGTTGGTGAACAACCAGGCGGGTGTGGGGCCGAACTGACGACTAGAAACTACCTGCTAGAAGAGCGGAATGCTCTGACTGCCAAGAGTGCGGGAGGATTGCTTCCCGCGTCCTATTTTCGCGTCGAGGCAACGACAAGCATTCTGTCCATCTTTTGGAGTATTGCCCTGTTTAGGGGCTTCTGGGAGTGCAAACCCTCAACCATTACTATAATGTCTCAGGTGTGCATCGCCCGATGTGTGTCCCGACGAGAGGCTGCGTATGACAAAACAGACC
>CADBRX010000146.1 GCA_902797175.1 uncultured Coriobacteriaceae bacterium
GAGGTAATTGCAAGTATCATAACCTCTGCGTGCGCGGGCGCAGGCCTGTGTCACAGTATCGAAAGATTGGAACCACATGAAGATTGCCCTTCTCGGACATGGTGTCGTGGGTCGCGGCGTGGACGAGATCATCTCGACGCGTGTAGACGGCATGGAGGTCTCCCGGATTCTCGAGCTGCCCGACCGCCTCACCGACCCAAGGATGACCTCGCGCTTTGAGGACATTGTCGAAGACCCCACGATCGATGCCGTGGTTGAGTGCATGGGCGGCATCGAACCTGCCCACACCTTCATCATGGGTGCCCTCACTTCGGGGAAGTCCGTCGTCACGTCCAACAAGGCCGTGGTTGCCGCGCACTTCGAGGAGTTTGCGCGTGCCGCCGACGAGCATGGCGTCTCGCTGCTCATCGAGGCCACGTGCGGCGGCGGCATCCCGTGGATCGCGAGCATCGAGAAGGCCCGTCGCATCGACGACATCACCTCCTTCTCCGGCATCATGAACGGAACCACCAACTACCTGGTCGATACCATGGCAAAGACGGGGGAGGACTTCTCCACGGTGCTCGCCCGCGCCCAGGTCCTGGGCTATGCGGAGCGTGACCCGTCCGCCGACATCGACGGCATCGACGTCATGAACAAGACCATCATCGCCGCCTGCGTCGCCTTCCAGACGAGCTGCGTCCGCAAGCTTCCCGTCACGGGCATCAGGACGCTCACCAAGTCCGACATGCGCCTGTTTGCTGGCAAGTGCCGCGTCGTGAAGCTGCTTGGCCGCGCCGTCCAGCGCGACGGGCGCTATGCGGTCGCGGTCGAGCCGGTCGCGCTTCCCTCGAGCTCGCTCGAGGCAAACGTGCCCGCCAACTTCAACCTCGTCTCGCTCGAGGGCGCCACGGTCGGCCCGCTCAAGTTCTACGGGCAGGGCGCCGGCAGCCTCCCCACGGGCAACGCCATGGTGCAGGACCTGCTTGACCTGCGCGAAGGGCGCAGGCCAACCTACGACTTCTCTCACGGCCTCAGCTACGACCCAACCCTGCTTGCGGGTGACTACGTGCTTCGAACTAAGGGCGCGGTGCCTGCGGATGCAATCCCCTTCGCCAAGGGGGCCTGGATCATGCGCAGCCGCACCGCAACCGAGGCGCGCGCCATCTTTGAGGCGGCGCTTGCCGAGGACAGCACCTCGTTCATCGCCCAGTACCCACAGGAGGATTAGCAACATGATAAAAGTCGCCAAGTTCGGAGGGTCGAGCGTCGCTGACGCCGACCAGTTCAAGAAGGTCAAGGAGATCGTCAAGGCCGATCCCGATCGGCGCTTCGTGGTCGTCTCTGCGGCTGGAAAGCGCTTTGCCGAGGACAACAAGATCACCGACCTGCTGCTCCTCGTTAATGCCCACATCAACTATCACGTGGACTGCACGTCGCTGCTTGCCGACATCGAGGCGCGCTTCGTCGATCTCGCGCGCGAGCTCGGGCTCAAGTACCCCATTGCCGAGAAGTTCGAGGAGTTCTCCTCGGTCATCAAGAGCCTTTCGCCCGAATACATCGTGAGCCGTGGCGAGTGGTTCACCGCCCGTCTCATGGCGGAGTACCTGGGCCTGCCGTTTTTGGACGCCGCTGACGCGATGGTCTTCCACCACGACGGTACCATCGACAAGGAGCGCACCGCGACGCAGGTCAAAGATGCGGTCCAGCGTCTCGGCTCCTTCGTCTTGCCGGGATTCTACGGCTCGACGGTCGACGGCACGATCAAGCTCTTTGACCGCGGCGGTGGCGACATCACGGGTGCCATCCTCGCGCGCTGCCTCGACGCCGACGTCTATGAGAACTGGACGGACGTCTCGGGCTTCCTCTCCGCCGACCCGCGCATCGTGGAGAACCCGCGCACCATCCACCGCATCACCTTTGACGAGATGCGCGAGCTTTCCTACATGGGCGCCTCGGTGCTTCAGGAGGAGGCCATCTTCCCCGTGCGCGAGGTAGGCATTCCCATCCAGATCAAGAACACGAACCGTCCCGACAAGCGTGGCACCATCATTCGCGAGACGGCCGAGGAGGGTGCCCAGGAGCACCTGATCACCGGTATTGCCGGCAAGAAGGACTTCCTTGCCGTGCACGTCCAGAAGGCCCACATGTCCAACGCGGTCGGCGTCATCCGGCGCGCCCTGGGCATCTTCGAGCGCTACGGCGTGTCGGTCGAGCACATTCCCACGGGCGTTGACTCGTTTGGCGTCGTGGTCAACGGCGCCGACGTCAAGGACACCATCTACTCGATCATCAACGACATGCAGCAGGAGCTCAAGCCGGACTCCATCAACCTGGTTGACAAGCTCGCGCTCATCTCGGTCGTCGGTCGTAACATGAGCCGACGTCCCGGCACGTCGGGCCGCGTCTTTGGCGTCCTGGGCGAGGCCGGCATCAACATCCGCATGATCACCCAGAGCTCGCAGGAGATCAGCATCATCGTGGGCGTCAACAATGAGGACTTCGAAAGGGCTATCAACGTCATCTACAGCAAGTTCGTGTCGGACGAAATGGTCGACATGGTGAGGGGAGAGGTGCAATGAGCGAGAAGGTCGTGGGAATCCTCGGCGCCACGGGCGTCGTGGGGCAGCAGATGCTTGAGTGTCTTGAGGAGCGCAACTTTCCGGTGAGCCGTCTCGTCCCTCTGGCGAGTGCCCGTTCGGCAGGCAAGACCATCACGTTTAGGGGAGAGGCCGTCGAGGTCCTCGAGGCGCGTGCGGAGGCGTTTGAGGGCATCGACATCGTGCTGGGTGCCGCGGGCGACGCCCAGGCGCGCGAGCTTCTGCCCGAGGCGGTCAAGCGTGGCTCCGTGTGCGTCGACAACAGCCATGCGTTTCGCATGGACGCCGACGTTCCCCTCGTCATCCCTGAGATCAACGCCGATGACGTGACGTGGCACCACGGCATCATCTCCAACCCCAACTGCGCGACCATCATCGGTCTTGTTCCGCTTTGGCCGCTTCACCAGGCCTTTGGGCTCAAGAGGATCATCGCGAGCACCTACCAGGCCGCTTCCGGTGCGGGCAAGCCCGGGCTTGACGAGCTCCAGCGCGAGATGGCCGCCATCGGTGCGGGCGAGGAGATAGGGGACACCAAGCCCTTTGCCTATCAGCTTGCCGCGAACCTCATTCCCCAGATCAGCAGCTTCAAGGACGATGACTACACCGACGAGGAGCTCAAGATGGGTCGTGAGGGGCGCAAGATCATGCACCTTCCTGACTTGCGCGTGAACTGCACCTGCGTGCGCGTGCCCATCATGCGCTCTCACTCGGAGTCCATCACGGCCGAGTTCGAAAAGCCCGTCTCTCCCGATGAGGCGCGTGCCATCCTGAAGAAGGCGCCTGGCGTCAAGGTCGTGGATGACCCTGCAAACCTGCGCTATCCCATGCCCCTCGAGACGTCCGACCAGGACCTCATCTTCGTGGGCCGCATTCGCAAGGACACGTCCGCGCCTGACGGCGTGAATGCGCTTACCTTCTTCTGCTGCGGCGACCAGATCCGCAAGGGTGCCGCGACCAATGCCGTCCAGATTGCGGAGCTGCTGGTGTAGGACAAGACGATCGACAACGGTGACTTGGAAGGGGAACTCCCCTTTGAGTAAGTCCAAGGACTGGCTCGAAGGGGAGTTCCCCTTTTGAGTCGAATCGATTTCACGGAGACTGTGCAGTCTCTAGACTGCACAAATGGGGTTGAAGAACCCGTTTTGCATGAAATCGCCCGATTGTGCAAGCTCCAGATTGCACAAATGAGAGACCGCACATGAAAAACGCCTCCGATTGGAGGCGTCTGAGAATTCGTGGTGGACCGGCAGGGGTTCGAACCCTGGACCTTGGGATTAAGAGTCCCCTGCTCTACCAGCTGAGC
>CADBRX010000147.1 GCA_902797175.1 uncultured Coriobacteriaceae bacterium
CCAGCGCACGCTCGACGAGGTCATCCGCTGGCTCATGGAGTGCGAGCACATCCCCAGCTTCTGCACCGCGTGCTACCGCGCCGGCCGTACGGGCGACCGCTTCATGAGCTTCTGCAAGAGCGGACAGATTCTCAACTACTGCCACCCCAACGCGCTCATGACGCTCTCTGAGTTCCTCACCGACTACGCCTCGCCCGAGACGCAGAGGATTGGCTGGCAGATGGTGGAGCGCGAGCTTGCCAACATCCCTGACGAGCAGCGCCGCAAGCTCTGTGGCGAGCGCATCGAGCTCATCCGCACGGGCCAGGGCAACGATTTCAGGTTCTAGCCAGCATGTGGGGGACGGCGCTCTGCCGTCCCCTCCCGAGAGGGGGACGACTATGGGCCTCAATGACACACCGAGTGGCGAGCGCGTGCAGATCGCCTTCTTTGGCGTGCGCAACGCCGGCAAGTCCAGCCTCGTCAACGCGGTGACTGGCCAGCAGCTGGCCGTGGTCTCCGACGTCGCGGGAACCACGACGGACCCGGTCCGCAAGGCCATGGAGCTTCTGCCGCTTGGGCCGGTCGTCATCGTCGACACGCCGGGCTTCGACGACGAAGGCACCCTTGGCGAGCTTCGTGTGGAGGCAACCCGCAAGGTGCTTGCGACCTGCGACATCGCCGTGCTTGCGGTGGACGCCTCGCGAGGACCCGCCGAGACTGACCGTCAGCTGCTCGCGCTCTTTGCCGAGCAGGGCATCCCGTGCGTCGTCGCCTTCACGAAGGCCGATCTCCTGTCCGCTGACGCCCCGGTGAGCGATCCTGCGGGCGTTGCCGCCGCCGTCCGCACGAGCTCTGTGACGGGGGAGGGAATCACGGAGCTCAAGGAGGTGCTTGCGCGCGTTGGGGCCGGCAAGGGTCCTGAACCGCAGCTCATAGCCGACCTGCTTGCCCCAGGTGACATCGTCGTGCTGGTGGTGCCCATCGACTCCGCAGCTCCCAAGGGCCGCCTCATCCTGCCGCAGCAGCAGACCATCCGCGACGTGCTCGAGGCGGGCGCCAGCGCGCTCATCTGCCGCGATGCCGAGCTTGCGAGCACGCTCGCGGCGCTTCCCATGCCGCCGCGCATGGTGGTCACGGACTCGCAGGCGTTTGGCAAAGTGGCAAAGATTGTGCCTGCGGACGTGCCCCTCACGTCGTTCTCGATTCTCTTCTCGCGCTACAAGGGAGACCTTGCCACTCAGGTGGCTGGTGCTCGTGCGATCGATTCGCTGACCGACGCCTCGCACGTGCTCGTGTGCGAAGGCTGCACGCACCACCGCCAGTGCGAGGACATTGGTACCGTCAAGATGCCAAACTGGGTGCGCAAGCATACAGGCACCAATCCCACCTTCGACTTCACGTCAGGTGGGGACTTTCCGCTCGACCTTGCGCCGTATGACCTCGTCATCCACTGCGGGGGCTGCATGCTGGGCGCCCGTGCCATGCGTGGCCGCATCGACCGGGCTGCCGACCAGGGCGTGCCCATCACCAACTACGGGGTCGCCATCGCCCACATGCACGGCATTCTTCCGCGCGTGATTGCTCCGTTTGGCTTGTGACGTTTTGTGCGACAGTCCTAGACAAACTGCACGCAAGGCTCGCCATAGTTAGGGATGAGCGCATCATGGGTGAGAAGGACGAGTCCGTCCACCTTTGCCTGGCAGATCATGATGCGGTCGAACGGGTCGTTGTGGGGCCTTGCGCCCTCCTTATAGGATAAGGAGGGAAGCACGAGGACATGCCGCTCTGCGATCTGCAGGCACTGGAAACCTGACTCACGTGCAAAGTGGGATATCTGTGCCGCGTCGCAGAGCATTCTGTCGGGATGCGCGTTATGTTTGATTTCAATCTCCCACAGCGCAGCCGAGCTGTATAGAACTAGATTTGAACGATCCTCGATGAGCGACCGGGCGGCAGGGGATAGCCTTGGATCGTCGGAGATGGCCCAAATCAGAATGTGCGTGTCGAGCAGAAGGCGCATCACATCACCCCAAACAAACTTGCGACCTCGTCGTCACCCTCATTGAGATCCCACCCGTCTGCCACCAGCTGAAGCCCCTTTGCGATGCCGATGCGCTGCTGGGCCTGATTCGAGTCATAGCTGACGATGACTGCGACGGGCTTGTTGTTTCGGGCTATCACTACGCTGTCCTCAACCCCATCTTCGAGCTGCTTGACGAGAGCGGACAGATTGCTTTTTGCTTCGAGCATGTTTACTTGCACCATCTTGGTCCCCTTAGTCTGGTCTGGTTAGCTAAGTATAGTTCAGATATAGGCCAAGGGTAGGGAGATTCTGCACGCAAGGGCTGGGAACAGGGAAGATCCTGGCAAGCGCGCAATCATGCGGCCTGCGCGCCTGTCGTGCTACCTCGTGCTGATGCTGTAGAACTCGTAGTCGCTCGTGTGGCGTGAGATGGAGTACTCAAAAGGTCTGCCGTCGGCAAGATAGGCCACCTGCCGCACCTCAAGCAGCGGCTCGCCCTGGCCAATGTGAAGCCAGGTGCGTTCCTCGTCGCTAGGCATGACCGCCTTGATGGTGCGATGCGCGCTGTCGATCTTGAGCCCCAGGTCACGTTCGATGTAGCGGTAGATGGATGCAAACAACGTGCTCTCGTGCAGGTTGGGGATCAGGGCGATGGGCATGTAGGTGTACTCGACCACTTTGGGAAGGTCGTCAACCAGTCGTACGCGGACGATGTGATAGACAAACTCGTCCGTCGTTATGCCCAGCTTGTCCGCGATCTCGTCGTCAGGCCGCACGACCGAAAAGTCGTGCACCTCGCTTGTAAGCACCTGCGCGGTTCCCTCAAGCTCGGTTGACATACCGGTCATCTGCTGGGAGATGCTTCCCTGACGAGCCGTTATGCCCTTGGCAATGGTCGTCTCCTTGATGTAGACCCCAGACCCCCGGCGTCGAGCGACGACGCCCTGAAGCTCGAGCTCATCCATGGCACGTTTGACTGTCGTGTTGCTCACACCGTACCGCTCGCAGAGCTCGGGCGTGGTGGGCAGGCGGTCTCCCTTCTGGTAGACGCCATGGGCAAGCTCGTCCAGAAGGGTGTTGACCAGTTCTTGGTACTTGAGCATGGGGACTCCTTGGACGCTTTGTCTTTCTCTCTATTATGACCGTTTAGCGCGTGAAGTATAACGCTCAGATTTTTCAGAAAAAGTTCTTGCAAACAAAATTAGAAGCGTGTAATTTATCAACTAAGAACTTGAGCTTTAGCAAACGGCTCGAGCAAGGATGAGACATAAGGAATCAGGAAGGTCAGAAAGGAAGGATCAGTCATGGCAGAAGGAAAGGGCCAGGCATTTCTCGACAAGTTTGCCGAGATTTCGGGAAGAATTGGCTCGGAGGTGCATCTGAGGTCGCTGCGTGACGCGTTTGCGACGATCATGCCGCTCTACATTCTTGCGGGCATTGCGGTTCTCATCAATAACGTGGTGTTCCCGCTGTTTTTGAGCGGGGACGCGCTGGCCAACGCCCAGTATTGGGGAAACTCGCTCACGCAGGGCACGCTCAACATCTCGGCCATTCTGCTCTGTGGCGTCGTGGGCTACTGCCACGCACATAACATGAGCTTCCAGCGTGACGTTGCCTGCGTGGTCGTGGCCATCGCGTCGCTCTTCGTGACCATGCCTCAGGCGGTCGATGTCAATGGCGAGCAGGTGGGAGGCCTCTTTGCAAGCGGCAATACGGGTACGAGTGGCCTTTTCAGCGCCATCATCATTGGCCTCGTCGCCACGGCGCTCTTCATCAGGCTTGCAGGTATCGAGAAGCTCAAGATCAACCTGGGCGAGGGCGTTCCTCCCATGGTTGCCGGCTCGTTCAACATCATGATCCCCATGCTGCTCACGCTTTCCATCTTTGGCCTCGTGGCAACCATCCTGCATGTAGGCTTTAACACTGACGTCTCGACGCTCGTCAAGATGTTTGTCCAGGCGCCGCTGCAGAGCCTCAACTCCAACATCTGGGGCGTCGTGATCATCTATACCGCTGCCAACCTGCTCTTTTGCCTGGGCATCCACCAGAGCGCCATCTCGGGCGTGCTTGCCGAGCCCATGCTCACCATCCTCATCACCGAAAACATGGCAGCATATGCAGAGGGCGGCTTTGCGGCCATCCAGCCCGACCACTACATGAACATGCAGATCGTCAATACCTTCGGCCTCATCGGCGGCTCCGGTTGCACACTCTGCCTGCTCATCGCGACCTTCCTCTTCTCCAAGAACAAGACCAGCAAGTCTGTGGGTGCGCTCGCCCTTGGTCCTGGCATCTTCAACATCAACGAGCCGGTCATCTATGGCTATCCCATCGTCTACAACCTGCCGCTCATGATTCCGTTCGTCCTCGTGCCTGACCTGTTCATGATCATCACCTACTTTGTGACGGTCGCAGGCCTCATCAACCCCTGCGTGGTCATGGTGCCCTGGACGACCCCGGTCTTCCTGTCGGGATTCCTGGCAACGGGTGGTGACTTCCGTGCCGTCATCCTGCAGGTCATCCTCGTGGTGCTTGGCGTGCTCATCTATCTGCCCTTCATGAAGGTTCACGAGCGTGTCATGGCAAAGCAGGCCGCAGAGGAGCTTGCCGAGTAGCCTTCCCTTCCCCAGCGGCGGTCCGGCCCCTTGCTGGACCGCCGCATCCCTACTCATGCTTTGGCGATATCATAGGCTCACTAACAGCCAGGAAAGGATGCGCACATGAACGAGACGCCTGGGCTTATCGTCCTCAAGCCGGTGTTCCACAACAACATCTGGGGCGGTCGTAGGCTCGAGCAGTTTGGCTACGAGATTCCCGACGGCCCGGTGGGCGAGTGCTGGGGCATATCAGCCCATCCGCATGGTGACTGCGAGGTTGTGGGCGGACCGTTTGACGGCATGACGCTCTCGCAGCTGTGGGACGAGCACCACGAGCTCTTTGAGGGGGCAAAGGGCGACCGCTTCCCGCTGCTCATCAAGATCCTGGACGCCTACGATGACCTCTCCATCCAGGTGCACCCCGACGACGCGTACGCATGCGAGCACGAGAATGGCAGCCTTGGCAAGCACGAGTGCTGGTATGTGCTTGACTGCCACGAGCAGGGACACATCATCGTGGGCCAGCACGCCCACAGCCGTGAGGAATTTGCCCAGATGGTCAAGGAAAACCGCTGGTACGACATGGAGAACTTCGTTCCCATCCAAAAGGGCGACTTCTTTGACATCAAGCCGGGCACGGTGCATGCCATCTTGGGAGCCACGCTCATCTTGGAGACGCAGCAGTCATCCGATGTGACCTATCGCGTATATGACTATGACCGCAAGCAGGCGGACGGGACACTGCGAGAGCTCCATCTCGAGAAGGCCATGGATGTCATTGACTACGATGCGCAGGCTCCGACTTCGGGCAAGGTCACGGCTCCCGAAGTCGATGGCGTGACCAAGCTCATGAGCTGCAAGTACTTTGACGTGCTCCGCGTGAGAGTGGACAAGGACGATCCGCGCATCCTGGCGCAGGATCACCCATTCATGTGCCTTTCGGTGGTGGAAGGCGAGGGCGGCACCATCACCACGGCAGCGGGTACCTGGCAAGTGAGGAAGGGCTCTCATCTGGTGGCACCCTTTGGCTGTGGCGATCTGCGCCTCGAAGGGGACATGACCCTTATTTGCAGTTACGTATAGATTTGCGCACATCGGAAGGGTGACGAAATGAGCTCGGCTAACCTAACGCTTCCCAACGACTTCTTCTTTGGCGCTGCCATGAGCGGCCCGCAGACCGAGGGCATGTACAAGGCGCACGGAAAGCTCGAGAACCTGTGGGACACATGGTCTGACCTCGACATCCGTGCGTTTTATAACCGTGTGGGCTCCTATGCGGGCAACGATATGGGCGCGCGCTATGCCGAAGACTTTGCCCTGCTGCGCGACTTGGGCCTGAGTTCGTTCAGGACCTCCATCCAGTGGAGCCGCCTCTTGGATGTCGATGGCAAGCTCAACGTCGAGGGCGCGGCCTTCTACCACGACTACTTTGCCGCTGCGCGCGAAGCCGGCATCGAGGTCTTTGTCAACCTCTACCACTTTGACATGCCTGTGTATCTCTTCCGTCGCGGCGGATGGGAGAATCGCGAGGTCGTGGAGGCATATGCAAACTACGCACGTACTGCCTTTGCCGAGTTTGGACAGGAGATCGAGCACTGGTTTACGTTCAACGAGCCGATCGTGGAACCAGAGCAGCGCTACGAGCATGGCAACTGGTATCCGTTCTTACACGACTTTGCCCAGGCAAGACGCGTGCAGTATGGCATCAGCCTCGCGCATTCCCTTGCCGTGGGCGCCTTCCGTGAGCTGCAGGCCAAGGGCGTGGTGCGCGCTGACGCCCAGATTGGCCTCATCAACTGCTTCACGCCTCCCTACACGCGCGAGGACCCCACGCCCGCTGACCTCGAGGCTGTGCGCATGACCGACGGCCTGGGCAATCGGTGGTGGCTCGACCTGGTGACCAAGGGCCGTCTGCCGCAAGACGTGCTCGACACCATGGCAGAGCGTGGCGTCACGCTCCCGGTGCGTGCGGGCGACGAGGCCATCCTTGCCCAGGGCAAGGTTGACTGGCTGGGCTTCAACTACTACCAGCCAGCTCGCGTGCAGGCTCCCTCACATGACGTGGACGAGTGGGGCAATCCCGTCTTTTCCGAGCGCTACGTGTGGCCTGACGCCGTCATGAACAAGAGCCGTGGCTGGGAGATCTACCCCAAGGGCATCTACGACTTTGCCATGACCATGACGCGCGACTATTCCGATCTTGACTGGTTTGTCTCGGAGAACGGCATCGGCATCATGGAGGACAAGGCCGTACGTACCGAAGATGGTCGCATTGACGACACGGCGTACCGCATCCCGTTTGTGCGCGACCACCTGCAGTGGATAGCAAAGGCCATCGACGAGGGGGCTCGTTGCCGCGGCTATCACTACTGGGGCGTCATAGACTGTTGGAGCTGGAACAACGCCTACAAGAACCGCTACGGCTTCATCGAGGTCGACCTGAGCCACAACTACGAGCGCCGCCTCAAGGCATCTGCCGAGTGGCTGCGCCATGTGGCAACCACGCACTGTCTCGACGAGGCGTAACGCTTCCAGAAGCAAATCAAAGGAGAGGCGCCCTTCCACCGTATCGGCGGGAGGGCGCCTTTATGCTTCATGCTGCTGGAGTGCTACCGGTGGTAGTAGCCGTGCCGCTCAAACTGCGGTTCGCAGCAGACGTTGATGCCCAGGTCTCGATAGAGCTTCTCGTCGGTGGGCGAGATGATTACCGAGAAGTAGGCATCGCAGCCCTTGAGCTCCTTGGCGGCCTCGATGACCTTTGCGGCGCGCGGATTGGTCGCGGAGCTGATGGAGAGCGCGATGAGCGTCTCGTCGGAGTGCAGGCGCGGGTTGGAGCTGTGCAGATGCTCGGTCTTGAGGCGGCTGATGGGCTCGAGCGCCTCGTCGGACACAACGTACTCTTCGTCGGGGATGCCTGCCACGTACTTCAGGGCGTTGAGTAGAAGCGACGATGCCGCTCCAAGTATCTCGTTGGTCTTGCCGGTCATGACGGTGCCATCGGGCATGACCATGGCACCGGCGGGCATGCCCGTCTCCTCGGCGCGGGTGAGCGCGGCTTGGTGGGCGGGGGAGTAGTCGACGGTGACGTCAGCCTGCTTCATGAGCAGCTCGATCTTGGACAGCGCGTCCTCGCTTGCGCCAGTGCGCGCAAGCTCCTCTGCCGTTCTGAAGTAGCGGCGTACGATTTCGTTGCGTCCCGCCTCACGGCAGACCTCGTCGTCGCTGATGCACTTGCCTACCATGTTGACGCCCATGTCGGTGGGGCTCTGGTAGGGGCTTTCGCCCATGATGCGCTCCATCATGGCCTTTACCACGGGGAAGGTCTCGACGTCGCGGTTGTAGTTGACCGTCACCACGTCGTAGGCTTCCAGGTGGAAGGGGTCGATGATGTTACGGTCGTCCAAGTCTGCCGTTGCTGCCTCGTAGGCAATGTTGACGGGATGCTTGAGGGGCAGGTTCCACACGGGGAAGGTCTCGAACTTGGCATAGCCCGCCTTGACGCCGCGCTCGTACTCGCCATAGATCTGCGAGAGGCAGGTGGCGAGCTTGCCCGATCCGGGGCCAGGGGCGGTCACGACCACGAGCGAGCGGCTTGTCTCGACAAAGTCGTTCTTGCCAAAGCCCTCGTCGCTCACGATGCGGTCGACGCTGGTGGGGTAGCCGTCAATGAGATAGTGACGATAGCAGCGGATGCCCATGCTCTCGAGGTGACGCTGCCATGCCTCGGCATGCGGCTGGCCCGTGAAGTGCGTGATCACGACGCTGTTGGCCAAGAGTCCCATGCCGCGGTAGATGTCCATGAGGCGCAGGGTATCCTCGTCATAGGTGATGCCGATGTCGCTGCGCCGCTTTGAATGCTCGATGTCCTCGGCATTGATGGCGATGATCACCTCGGCGTCATCGGCAAGCTGGGCGAGCATGCGCACCTTGGAGTCAGGCTCAAAGCCTGGAAGCACGCGGCTGGCGTGGTAGTCATCAAAGAGCTTGCCGCCAAACTCAAGATAGAGCTTGCCGCCAAACTGGTCTATGCGCTCGCGGATGCGGGAGGCCTGCATCTCGATGTACTTGGCGTTGTCAAAGCCAATCTGCATGGGTTACCTCACCCCGTACTGCTCGTAGTACGCATCGATGGCAGCCTTGAGCTCGGGCGTGATGACCGTGCCCTCAAGTGCCTCGACGACCTCTGCCATGCTCACGATGGAGGCAACGGGGAAGCCGTACTTGTCCTGGATCTCTGCCTGGGCGGTCTTGACGCCGCCCTTGCCGACCTCCATGCGGTTGAGCGAGACCATAAGGCCCACCACCTCGACGTCGGCGGCCTCCTTGAGCTTGGGATAGGTCTCGTCGATGGACTTTCCGGACGTGGTGACGTCTTCCACGATGACCACGCGGTCGCCATCGTGGAGCTCGGCGCCCAGAAGCTGGCCCTTGTCGGCACCGTGGTCCTTTGCCTCCTTGCGGTCAGAGCAGTAGCGCGCCTCTTTGCCATAGAGCTCGTGGAGGGCCATGCAGGTAATGACCGACAGGGGAATGCCCTTGTATGCAGGGCCGAAGACCACGTCAAAGTCTAGCCCGAAGGCATCGTGGATGGCCTGGGCATAGGCGAGGCCCAGACGGTGCAGCTGGTCACCCGTCACATAGGCGCCGGCATTCATGAAAAAGGGCGACTTCCGTCCGCTCTTGAGCGTGAAGTCGCCAAACTTGAGCACGTTGCTCTCAACCATAAAGTCGATGAAGTCTCGCTTGTACTGCTCCATGGGGCTCCAATCTCGGGAGGGACGTGAGATGTAGTTAACCTCTTCATCATAGTGTAGGGTGGACGCTCATTGAGACGCGGTTTGATGGAAATACGTAATAAGATTTAAATGGGAAAACGCATGCGACAGCTTAGAGAGAGGGAGCCAAACATGGCCAACGACGAGAAGGATCAGGTCGTTGAGGTGCACGAACTGCGCGAAGAGGCGGTAGACGGCATCGCGGGCGGTGGCAAGGGCGGAAAGCCCGGGATGTGCCCGGGATGTGGCGGCACGACATTCACGTCCCTCGGTGGCAACAAGATCCGCTGCAATGTCTGCGGATGGGAAGGCACGAAGGCCGACGTCGGCCTCTAGGTGCCACCGAACGATGAGGGTCAGCGCACCCTCACCCTGAGGTTCTCGTTTTCCATGGCGATGCGTACGAAGGCGATCGTCGCCTTGTCAAACCATGTGTCGGGCGTGGGGTCGCGCCGCACGATGGTCACCTGCGTAGGCTCGCAGATGTCGCCAAGGCAGTCATAGAGGGCCGGTAGGTTGCCGCCAAAGAAGTCGGGAAAGTCCAGCTCCTCCTTGAGCCATGCCATGAGCTCCTGGGGGCTTGACCAGTCTCGCTCGTCAATCGTCATCTCGCGCATGGATGCCCCCTAGTAGAGTCTCTCAAAGGATTTGTAGTGGTCGCCGGTATAGAAGATGAGTCCGTCCTCTGAGTACACCAAGCGCTCCGCACCGCGGTATCCTCCCTGGTAGTTGATGTCACACTCCCTCCAGTCGCGGCCTTCGGGAGTTTCGGGCAGGAGCGGTTCGTCGTACCATTGCTCGTTGAAGTATCCACCGCCACCGATGCTCTTTCCGGGAAGGACGTCCCAGAGGTTGCCCTTGTCGCTGACCCACCCGGCATCGCGCGCCTTCGTCTTGGAGATGTAGTTGTTGGGGACACGTCCATAGGTGTGGATGTAGAGGGCGACCTCCACCTTGCTCGTGTATGACTCGCCCTCCTTGATCTTGATGTTCGCGGCAGCCGCTGCCTGCTGCGCCCGTGCGTCGGTGATGCCCTCTCCCAGCTCGATGTCGGGGCCGAGGTCCTCAGATGGCGCGTTCGTCTGGTGGGTGGTGCTCTCGGGGGAGGTCGTCTCTGGCGTGGTGTTGTCAGGAGGGACGTTGTTGGTGTTTCCGTCGTCCTTTTCGTCGCCTTCGCTTTGCGTCAGGGTGACGTCTCCGCCGCCCGCGCCTTGGCTGACGATGCCCGTATTATCAGAGATGGCGCTCAGTCGACCCATGAAAAACACGAACACGAGCGCAATGAGAAAGCTGACGAGCTGCGATTTTTTCACGGTGACCTCCGAATGTGGACATGCTGTGCCCCGATGGTACCACGCACGACTCGGCAAACCGTTAGAGTAGGAGGAGCAAAAGGCACGAAAGGAGCTTGTATGTCTGGCTCGTACAAGGCAAAGCAGATGATCGTCATGAGGCGCGACCTCAAGATGCGCAAGGGCAAGATTGCCGCGCAGGCAGGGCATGCCTGCGTTGAGGCGGTGCTGATGGCGCTCGCCCGCGAAAAGCGCCTTGGCGACGTGAGGGTGCGCCCTGACGAGAGCTGGGTGTATCTCGAGGAGCACAGGGGGTTGTTTGGCTCCGCTCCCAACAGGACGGCCCTCTCCGACTGGTTTGATGCTGGGGTGGCAAAGGTCTGCGTGTACGTCGACTCCGAGGAGGAGCTGCTGGAGCTTGCCGAGCGTGGGCGTGAGCAGGGCTTTGCCGTGGCACTTGTGCGCGATGCCGGCCACACCGAGTTCCATGGGGAGCCAACGTACACCTGCCTTGCCTTTGAGCCGCTCTATCCGGACCAGATCGACCCCCTGACGGGAGAGCTGCCCCTCTACTGAAAAAGGTGGTGGGCACGTGGCGAGGTGCTCAAAAAAACGCACCATGTCATGCGCGCGTAACAGCCTTCGGGTAGCATGTCATGTACGGCGAATCCGAAGGGAAATGCTATGAAAATAGTGGACATACTCGGCACCAAGCAGACCCTCTCGTACGAGATCTTTCCCCCCAAGGGCGAGATGCCTCTCTTTGAGGCGGCAGGCGTGGCGGAGGGGTTGGCACAGGCCCATCCTGACTGGATAAGCGTGACCTTCTCTGCTGGCGGGACGGGCAACTCGGAGAACACGTTCAAGATTGCTCACGCCATGCAGGAAGACCTTGGCGTGAATGCCCTTGCCCACCTCACCTGCATGGGTGCTACCGTGGAGGACATGCGTGCCCATGTCGACGCGCTTCATGCCAACGGGATACAGAACGTGCTGGCGCTGCGTGGTGACCATATGCCAGGGCGCGATACCGTGGACTTTGCCTACGCTGCCGACCTCATCGCCTTTCTTAAGGACGTGGCGCCCGACCTGTGCGTTGGTGCCGCATGCTACCCCGAAGGTCATGTTGAGTGCGAGGACTTCGACCGCTCCATCGAGCATCTCAAGATGAAACAGGATGCAGGTGCCGACTTCCTGGTGACGCAGCTCTTCTTTGAGAACGAGTATTTCTACCGCTTTAGGGAGGCTTGCAGCCGTGCACGCATAAAGATCCCCATTGTGTGCGGAATCATGCCGTTCACCAGCACGCGCCAAATCCAGCGCATGGCGTTCACCTGCGGCGCGACCATCCCCGCGCGTGTCATCAAGCGCCTGGCCGCCGTCGGCCAAGATGAGGCCGAGCAGCGGAAGGCGGGCGTCGAGTATGCGTGCGAACAGCTCGTGGACCTTGCGGCAAACGGCGTTGACGGTCTGCACGTGTACAGCATGAACCGTGTGGACGTGGGCATGGCCACGCATGACGCGCTGGTGGATTGCGGGTACTGGAAGGACTGACCTGTGACGAGGATGGTTGAGTCCCTTGAGGTCACGACGCTGGATCGCTCGGAGGTGCTGCGCTATCTGGGCTACCATGGCCAGGAGGTGACCCCCGAGATCGAGGCGCGTCTGGGCGATGCTATGGCGTCGTGTCTCTCGCTTGCCCGTCCTCGCGCCTGCCTGAGGTCATTTGCCTGTGGGACCAGGACGTCTCGCAATGACGGAACACCCGAGCTCCCCCTTCTGGGATGCGCGCTCGTGCTCGAGGGAAAGAGCATTGCCGAGCACTTGGAAGGCGCTGTCGAGGTTGGCGTTATGGCCGTCACCATAGGAGCTGGCGTCGAAAGGGAGCTGAGGCGTCTTTCTCTGACCGACCCGTTGGGCCAGATACTGCTTGATGCTGCGGCAACTGCGGCAATCGAGCGAGCTGCGGACGCCGCCGAGGCGCTGCTCGTTGCTGACGCCGCGGCCCGGGGACTTTACACCAACTGGCGCTTCTCGCCTGGATATGGCGACCTTCCCCTTGCCTGCCAGCCCACGCTGCTCGCCGCACTTGATGCGACGCGCCGTCTGGGCATCACGCTGACGCCAAGCCTTCTCATGGTGCCCACGAAGAGCGTGACGGCGGTGTTGGGGTACTTTCCCGAGCCGCACCCTGGCACGCGGCCAGGATGCAAGGAATGCAACCTGCGTGACTATTGCAGCATTCGCGCCTCTGGCACGACGTGCCAGAGCCTCTAAGCGCTATCTTGAGGTGAGTGCCTTTGCGCGCGCAGGGCAAGACAGAGGAGGAACGACATGTCCCTTGACCTTACGACCCTTACCACGCCCCAGGGGCACGCTGCCGCTCGCAGCCTGCGTGTCAAGGATGACCATCTGGCACGCGTGCTCGCTGGCGAGGAGTTCCTCCTCTTTGACGGCGCGATGGGCACGCAGCTCCAGGAGCGCGGCCTTGCCGCGGGCGATATTCCCGAGCTGCTTTGCCTGACCAACCCGGCAGAGATCACCGAGATACACGCTGCCTACGTCGCCGCGGGCTCTGAGGTGGTCACCACCAACACGTTTGGCGCCAATGCAGCCAAGCTCGGCGATGCGGCAACGGTACAAGAGATCTTCTCGGCCGCAATCGAGTGCGCCCGCGCCTCGGGCGCACGCTATGTTGCGGCGGACATCGGTCCGACAGGTGCGTTGCTGCAGCCCATGGGAACCCTCTCCTTTGAGGATGCCTATGCGCTCTTTGCCGAGCAGGTCGAGGCGGCGGATGCCTCTGGGGCAGACCTCTTCATCATCGAGACCATGGCCGACCTTGCGGAGGCCAAGGCAGCGCTTCTTGCCGTCAAGGAGCACTCTGACCTGCCCGCCTTTGTGACGATGACCTTTGATGAAGACGGGCGCACCTTTTTGGGGACGACGCCCGAGGTGGCAGCGGCAACGCTCTCGGCGCTTGGCGCTGACGTGGTGGGCATCAACTGCAGCCTGGGTCCAGCAGATGTGGCACCGCTCATCTCGCGCATGCTTCCCTGGGCCCATTGCCCGGTTATGGCCCAGGCCAACGCGGGACTGCCCCACGTGCACGACGGAAAGACGGTCTATACCATCACCCCCGAAGACTACTGCGAAGCCGTGGTCTCGATGCTCGATGCCGGCGTCACGGTCATCGGAGGTTGTTGCGGGACATCCCCTGCGTTCATTGCGGGGGAGCGCACGCTGCTTGAGGGGCGCCTTCCCGTGCCGCGCACGTTCTCCGACAGCTTCTGCGTGACGAGCGCACAGCAGCTCGTGGCACTGGCGCCTGGTGAGGTAGGCGTCATTGGGGAGCGCATCAACCCAACGGGCAAGAAGCGCCTGAAGGAGGCGCTGCGTTCCGGAAACCACGATTACGTGATGAGCGAGGCGATCAACCAGACTAACGCGGGGGCTCAGATTCTTGACGTGAATGCAGGCCTTCCCGAGATTGACGAGAAGGCGACGCTCGTGCGGCTGGTTGCCGAGCTTTCGGGCGTGACGACGCTCCCCCTGCAGATCGACTCGGCAGACCCCGAGGCCATCGAGGCGGCCGTGCGTTCCTACTCGGGCAAGGCGCTCATCAACTCCTGCAACGGAAAGCGCGAGGTCATGGAGTCCGTCCTTCCGATTGCCAAGCACTACGGGTGTGCCCTGGTGGCGCTTACGCTTGACGAGGAGGGCATCCCCGCGACCGCTGAAGGACGTCTTGCGGTGGCAAAGAAGATCGTGGCCGAGACCGATGCGCTCGGCATCCCGCGTGCAGACGTGGTTGTGGATTGCCTGACCATGGCGGCATCTACCGACCAGACACAGCCACGACAGATCGTGCGTGCGATACGCCTTGTCAAAGAGGAGCTGCCTGGCGTGCGCACGGTGCTGGGTGTCTCCAATGTGAGCTTTGGCCTTCCGTATCGCGAGCTGGTCAACGCGACCTTCCTGACCGCCTGCTTTGGTGCGGGGCTGGACCTTGCCATCGTGAACCCCCTCGCCCAGCGCTATCGCGATGCCTACGCGTCTTGGCGTGCCCTTTCGGGAGAGGACGAAAGCGCGCAGGACTACATAGCAAACTACGCGGGCATGAAGGATGGGGGACCCAAGCCGGGTACCGTGGCTGCCAGCCAAGCGGTAGCGCAGGGCGCCACAGACGATGAGCCCACAACCGTCGAGGGCCGCATCCGTAGCCTGGTGCTGTCTGGGCGCAAGGAGGCCGTGCCCGACCAGGTGCGGGCGATCCTGTCTGATGGTGACGCCAGCCATGACGTGATGTACGTCATCAATGACGTGCTGATCCCTGCCCTTGACGAGGTGGGCGAGCGCTTTGAGAGGGGCTCGTTCTTCCTGCCCCAGCTGATGGCGTCTGCCGAGGCCGCCAAGGCGGGCTTTACGGTCCTGCGCGAGGAGGCCTCTTCTTCCGACGTGCCCTCCAAGGGAAAGATCGCGCTCGCAACGGTCAAGGGAGACATCCACGACATCGGCAAGAACATCGTGCGCATGCTGCTTGAGAACTACGGATATGACGTCATAGACCTCGGCAGGGATGTCGATCCGCAGGCATTTGCGGATGTGGTCGTGGAGCACCACGTCAAGCTCGCCGGCCTTTCCGCCCTCATGACTACGACGGTTCCCGCCATGGCAGAGACGATACAGCTCCTGCATGTGCAGGCGCCCTGGTGCAAGGTCATTGTGGGAGGGGCGGTGCTCAACCCGGAATACGCAGAGATGGTCGGTGCGGACTACTATGCCAAGGACGCTGCTGAGAGCGCGCGTATCGCTGGCGAGGTGCTGGGGTAATCCGCGCAAAGGTGCCCCGTGCTCTTCCCGCCAAGGCTGGTCGTTGAGGCGGTTCAAAGAGAGTAAGATGTTTGATGCTGGCTTTTGGGGCGGCAGGGAGGTGCTGCGGGTGTCGGATGGCTTCATAGGGGTGTTTGACTCAGGTGCGGGCGGCATCAGCGTGCTCAAGAACCTCGTGTCCGAGCTGCCACAAGAGCAGTTCCTGTTCTTTGGCGATTCGGCAAACGCGCCCTATGGGGACAAGGATCCCACAAGCATCCTCTTGCTATCCCGCCGCATTGTGGACACGCTGCTGGGCAAGGGGGCCAAGGCCATCGTCATTGCCTGCAACACGGCGACCTCGGCAGCCGCGGCAACGCTGCGAGACGAATACCCCGATGTCCCCATCGTGGGCGTGGAGCCTGCGCTGAAGCCTGCCGTGCTTGCGTTTCCGCGTGGAAGAATCCTGGTCATGGCCACGGCTGCTACCCTCACCCTCGAGAAGTTCCATCGCCTTGAGGAGCAGTGGGCGCGCCAGGCGGAGGTAATCCCGGTTGCCTGCGTGGGGCTTGTTGAGCTCATCGAGCGGGGAGACCTCTCCTCTCCCGAGATCCACGACCTGCTCGAGGAGCTCGTGGGCTGCTATAGGGACAAGGTGGATGCCGTCGTGTTGGGCTGCACCCACTATCCGTTCGTGCGCGACGCGATACGTGACGTCGTTGGCGATGTGCCCTTCTTTGACGGTGGTGCGGGCACGGCACGGCAGCTGCGTACGGTGCTGGAGGCACGGGGACTTCTGGCGGATCCTGACGCCACCGGGTGCGTACGCTTTGCCTCGAGCAAGGATACGGATGAGGAGCTGGCACTCTACCAGCGATTCTTTGAATTAGATTTGTAAGGCTGCCCGCGTGCTCGCATCACGGACGCCTCGAGAGCTTAGAAAGGAAACACATGTCAGACGTCGTCGAGCGCTTCATGCGCTATGTTCAGTTTGACTCGCAATCGAATCCAGACAACGGGGAGCAGACCCCCTCGACACCTACGCAGCACGACATGGCGCGCCTTCTGGGCGAGGAGCTTCGGTCCCTGGGCGCCGAGGACGTCGTCGTGGACGAGCATGCCTATGTGACGGCGTCCGTTCCGGCTTCCGCAGGGGCGGAGAGCCTCCCTGCGCTTGGCCTGTGCGCGCACATCGACACGGCTCCCGACGCCCCGGCCTCTCACGTCAAGCCGCATATCGTCCACTACGAAGGGGGCGACCTGATTGCCGGCATCGTCGACGGGAAGCCCGTTTCGACCACGGTCGCGCAAGTTCCCGACCTCGAGAAGTTCGTGGGCCAGGACATCATATGCACCGACGGCACCACGCTCCTTTCGGCTGACGACAAGGCGGGCGTGGCCGAGATCTGTTCACTTTTGGCGCGCATCCAGGACAATCCCGCGCTTCCGCATCCTACCCTCAAGATCGCCTTCGTCCCCGACGAGGAGATTGGCCACGGCGCCGAGCTGCTCGACATCGAGCGCTTTGGTGCCAAGTGGTGCTACACCGTGGACGGTGAGGCGTTGGGGGAGTTCAACTACGAGTGCTTCAGCGCATGCCAGGCAAACGTGCGGATTACCGGTGTCATGGTGCATCCAGGCTCGGCCAAGGACGTGATGGTCAACGCCATTACGCTTGCGGGCGAGTTTGATGCGTTGGTGCCTGCCCATGAGCGTCCTGAGCACACCGAGGGGAGGGAGGGCTTCTATCATCCCATCTCGATCTCGGGCAGCGCGAGCGAGGTGTCGCTCTCGTACATCATCCGCGACTTTGACGCCGAGCGCTTCGAGCGACGCCAACAGACGCTTCGCGACATCGCCACCTTCATGAACGGGCGCTATGGCGAGGGCACGGTCGTGGTCGACATCCGCCAACAGTATCGCAACATGGCCGAGCAGTTTGCCGACTGCCCGCAGCTCATCGACTATGCGCTCGAGGCAAACCGCGAGGTCGGCCTCGAGCCGAGCATCGTGGCGGTGCGCGGGGGCACCGACGGGGCACAGCTCACCTTCCGTGGGCTTCCCTGTCCCAACATTGCCACAGGTGGATACAATGCCCACTCCATACGGGAGTTCATCCCGGTGCGCAGCCTCGAGCTGACGGTTGATTTGCTCGAACGCCTGGTGGCAAAGTTCGCACAGTGAGATAGGCAGCCTCCTGACTAAAGAAATGATGCCGTCCACAGGCATTTACCAGCCGCTTGACTTGTTTATATGACCGCGTGCGGACGCTATTTGTCCGCACGCGGCCCTTTTCCCAGAAAGCAAGTAGGTGGCAGGTATTGTAGGTATTGGATACATGTCGTCACAGGGGTCTCAATAGCCATATGTGCAGAGCAGCAAACCAAGGAAGGTGGCCCGTACCCGCTAAGGGGGTGGTTGCCGCATGACCTTTTGGGTCTTTGCTGCGACCTCTGCCATCCTGCCTGTGTTTGCCATGGTTATGGAGTGGGTCGTCGGTACACGCCTGTCCGAGCGCCATCATAGCCGACATGACACCTATGTCATCTCGTCAGCTCTGACGGGCGCCATTGCGCTTGCGATGCTGTTTATGGGCGTGCTCGGCCTGATCTTGAGCTGGCTCTGCCATGTGGGCGTTTTCAAGGCGAGCGCACTGACCATGGAAGGGTTCTTCTTTGCCTTCGTCTTGGTGATGTTTGTCATGTGGGCGACACTGAGGCGCTATAGGGTCGCAACCTATGATGACCATCTCGAGGTTACGCCGTTCATTGGCGCAAAGCGCTCGATTCGCTATGACGAGATCGAGCGTCTCAAATGGTCCAGCTCCATCATTCCGCCCAGCCGCAGGTGCATCATGGTCATTGTTGATGGAGAGCCAAAGGCCATTCTCATGGGCACCTTTGACCTCGACCAGATACTGCTCCAGATCAATCGCAACGACGTTCTTGATAACGCCTAGCGCCTCACGGGCGCTTAGCGACTCCTTTCCCCCAGACGGTTGCGTGGTATGCTTTCTTAACAGGTATGGATGGGCGGCATCACGATGTGCGGGCGGGGAGGACGAGCCATGGGCATGCGCTTTGAGCAGGCGATGCTGGACGATATGGACCAGCTTATCCGTCTTCGCCTTGCCTATCTTTCCGATGACTTTGGTTCGCTTGAGGATGGCCAAGTGCTGCAGCTGCGCGAGGAGCTGCCAAAGTACCTCTCTGCCCACCTCGGTCGTGACCTGGTGGCCTTTGTCGCCCGCAATGACGAGGGGGCCATTGTGAGCTGCGCCTGGCTGCTTCTGGTGGACAAGCCGCCCAGCCCGCGGTTTCCCAACGGAAAGACCGGGGTGCTCTTTAACGTGTACACCGACCCTGCGTGGCGGCGCCAGGGACTGGCGCGTCGTGTCATGGGAACGCTTATTGAGCATTCCTACCGGCTTCAGCTCGATGTGCTTGAGCTGCATGCCACCGAAGATGGCTACCCGCTCTATCGCTCGCTGGGTTTCTCTGATGACAGTACCACGCATGTCGCCATGCGCATGATGCTTTAGGGCTGTGTGTAATGAAGCATGCTTTAGCTAATCAGGGAAGGCATTTCAAGGAAGAGCAACGCAAACAGGTGAAGTTCTCCCGTCTTGCCTTCCAGGCATTGCCCGAGTTGTGGAACTTCCAGCTCGCCGCCTCGCTTCTCGCGGCCATTCCGCTCTCCTTGCTGGGATTGCTCTTTAAAAGCATTGCATCGACGGCGGATGCGACGCTCACCTCCGCCAACGCCGGGAGCTTCCTCTTGAGCTGGCGAGGTCCTCTCGTCATCGTGCTGGGCTCCTGGTCGCTCTTGCTCGTTGTGGTCATGGAGCTTTTCTCGCAGATCCTGCTGTGCGACGACATCCTCAATGGGCGCAAGGCGCGGGTGTTCGGCACCATTCGGCGCGGATTCAAGTCGTTCAGGCGCTTCTGTACCCCTACGGGCGCTCTCATGCTTGCCTACGTGCTCCTCGCTGCCCCGCTCTGTGGTGTGGGCTTTTCGGTCAGTGCGACTGCCGATCTCTATGTGCCTCACTTTGTGAGCGAGGTCTTTTTTTCAAACACGGGGTATATGGTGGCGTACTATCTCGTGCTTGGTGTGCTTGCCATTGTGGGGCTCTTTAACGTCTTTGCCCTTCATGGCGTACTCATCGATGACTTAACGCCCGTAGAGGCGTGCCGGCAGTCGATGTCGCTCATCAGGAAGCATGGTTTTAGGATCGCAAGGACCATGCTGGGCGTCTTTGCCGCCTGGGCACTCATGCTCATCTTGGTCGTTGCCCTTTTTGATGTAACGCCTGGCCTTCTCTTCGAAAGCATGTGGGCTGACCTCAAGGACGTACCTAGTGCTGGTTTGAGTCTCGATGAGCTTCTCGAGACGGGCGGACCGCAGCTTGAGCTCTTCACATACCGCTTTGCGAGCGCATTTGCGGTTCTCTTTGGCGGGTACATCGTCTCTTTCGTGGCGCTTTTGAGCAGTTCGTTCATACTGCTGCGCTTTACGAGGTGCTACCTGGACTACACGCGCGACGAGAGGGAGCTATGGCCTGCTCGCGAGAAGCACCATTGGTATGTTCTCAAGATCGTGTGCATGATTGGCATAGCCGTTTTCTTCGTCGTGCTGGCCTTTGGGATGGCGTCGATTTTCGACTGCTTGTTCATGGCGAACTCGCCTGGCATCGTTGCGCACAGGGCGGGAGGCATCCTCGCCCCGGAAAACTCGCTCGAAGGGCTTCAGGTTGCCATCGACCACGGCTGTGCCGGCAGCGAGACAGACATACACCGCACCAAGGACGGTCACTACATCATCAACCATGACAATACCTTCAGGCGTCTGGCGGGTGTGGATCGCGAGCCAAGGGACATGACGCTCGAGGAAGTGCGCAGCATCGCGCTCAAGGACACCACGGGTTCCGGCAAGACCTTGCAGGTTCCCACCCTCGACGAGATGCTGGATGTCACGGTGGGCAAGGAGCTCCTCTTCATAGAGCTCAAGGGCCCGACGGCCGACAGGCAGATGGTGGACGACGTGGTGGCGCTGTGCCGCAAGCGTGGCTGCGTGGATGATGTCGTGCTCATCTCTCTCAACTATGACGTTATTAAATATGCTGAAGAGACGTATCCGGAGTTCGAGACGGGCGTCCTCATCTTTGTGGGCTTTGGCGACATCACGGAGATGAAATGCGACTATGTCTTGATGGAGGAGGAATCCGCCACGTCCAATCGCATCTCAAGTCTTCACTCTGCGGGAAAGAAGGCGGGCGTGTGGACGGTCAACACCGAAAGCGGGCTTCGCACGTTCCTTGACAGTGGAGTCGACGTCGTCATCACCGACGAGATAAGCTTGGCAGAGAAGGTTCAGGAAGAGCTGGATGCCCGGAGCGACTACCAACGCATCCGCGACGCCTTCTCGGGTGCGTTCGATGCCTAAGGGGCGCTGCGACCCTAGCGTGCGAGAAACGGCGTGAGCGTACCCTGCGAAAAGATGGTCACGCGGTGCATGGCGCGACTGATGGCCGTGTAGAGGCGCCTGCGCGAAAGGTCCGTGCTGGGGTAGACCTCCTCTTGGGCATCAGGGATGATGACGTGGTCAAACTCCAGCCCCTTTGCCAGGGCAAGGTCCATGACGACCACGCCGTCCTTGGGCAGCGCGTCTCCCTTGTGGATCGACCTGACGGAGTCCCCGAGCTGGCGATGCAGCCAGCTGCGACGCGGCTTGTCAGCGGTGATGATGGCAGTGAGGCCGTCATCGTCGTGTGCGGCGCTGACGGCATCACGCAGGGCGGCGAGATAGGCCTCCCTGTCGTCGAACGAGACGATGCGCGGCTCGATGCCGGGCCTTCTGACGGAGCTGAGGTTGATGCGGTCCTGTTCGTCAAGAAGCGACGCAAAGAGTTCGGTGATCTCGGGCGAGGAGCGGTAGCTCGTGCGAAGGAGGCATTCCTCGATGTCGCCGTGTGACTCGGCGAAGAGCTCCTTCATCTGTTCGAAGGTAGCCGTGTTTTCGCGAATCGCCTGGTGCTGATCGCCGAGCAGGAGAAAGTGCGCGCGCGGGAAGTAGCGCACGAGCACCATGAGCTGGGTGAGGGTGTAGTCCTGCACTTCGTCGATCATCACGTAGCGGGCGTCGCGCTCGGAGGGACCGCAGATGAGGAGCTTGAGGTAGAGCCATTCGGCCGCGCTGAGCGCCTTGACGCCAAGCATCCTCATGCCGATGCGGTCGATGCGCAGCCATGTGCCGCGCTCGACCTGGTCGTGGGCGCCTCCATAGAGGTGACGCGCGTACTGTTCGGTGTAGCGTTCGAGCTCCTCCTCGTCGGGGGCGTCGATGGTGCGGCCAAAGATCTCTATCTGGTCGTCCATGTCCAGCCCGAGAAGCTCCTCCTGCAGCTCGTCGTCCTTTGCGAGCTGGGCAAAGCGGCGTTCCAGCTTGTCGTGCAGGTCGTCCTTTACGAGTGCGGCAAGCCGCGGCCCCACGGGAAACTTGCTGAACTTGTTGACCGACGCCTTGACCTGGGTCGGCCTGAGGAGCGAGACCCCCTCTACCGATATGCCCCTGAGGTCGTCCTCCTCGAGCGTGATGCCGCCCACGAGCTCCTCAAGGTGGCGCAGCTCGTCGGGGCTGACCGAGGCGCCGTCAGCGCGCTCCGAGAGCCCCTGCGACTCCATGAAGCTTGACCAGGTGAAGGTCTGGGGGTTTGACTCTCCCAACGACGGGAGGACCGTGTCTATGTAGCTCTCAAAGACGGAGTTGGGTGTGAACAGGTAGACCTGGTTGGGGTTGAGCGTCTCGCGTTGGCGATAGAGCAAAAAGGCAATGCGCTGCAGCATGACGGACGTCTTGCCGCTGCCCGCTATGCCGTTGACGAGCAGTGCGGGGACGTCCTCGTGGCGGACGATGGCGTTCTGCTCGCGCTGTATGGTGGCCGTGATCGCCTGGAGCTTCTCGGTATGGTGGCGTTTGAGCGCACCGAGCAGAAGCGAGTCCTGGATGGCGACGGTCGTGTCGAAGTACATGTTGAGCACGTCGCGGGTGATGTCAAACTGACGGCGCAGCTCGAGGTTGACGGTGCGGACCTTCCCATCCACCAGGTAGGAGGTCTCTCCCATCTGCTGGTTGTAGTAGGTCTCCGCGACGGGGCTGCGCCAGTCGACGATGAGAGGCCGCTTGTGGTCGTCGGTGACGCCCGCCGCCCCAATGTAGACGTCGCGTGCGGGACGACCGGGACGCATCTGCAGGCGTACCTTGGCAAAGTAGGGCTGCATGAGCAGAAGCAGGATACGGCGGACCTTGTCCACGGTGTAGTCGTGGTACTGGTTGTAGGTGTCGATGACGCTGTTGAGGGTCTCGATGGCGGCAAGGGTCTCCATGGTCTCGTCCGCACCGACAAAGTCGAGCGTAATCTCCTCGCTCATGTCGATGAGGTCCTGCGCGATGCCCTTGTGCTTGGTTTCGAGCTCTTCGCTCAGGCTATCGCGCATGGCAAGCAGCGTGGCGTATGTCTCGCTCAGATGGCGCTGCTCTTCCTGAAACGTCTCGTCCATGGGCTCTCCCTAAGGCCATCGGAAAATCGTGACGTTCTATGGTACGCGACTTTTGGGTCGCAAGACAAGCGCCGCCCATGCCCCGGGATCGCTTTGGGGCATGGGCGGCGCCGAACAGGTCTCTTGCGGACCTAGACGAATCGCTTGAAGAAGCGGCATTCGTCGTCGTTGCAACGACGTGCGTCATCGCTTTTCATGTTGCAGTGGAAGACGTGGGGGAGTTGCTCGATGATGCCGCCATAGACGTGCAGCTCGTGAACGACCTTGAGCTCACGGAGGAGCTTTGCGAGGGGTTCGGCGTCGTCGTGGAGGAAGTCTCCGTCACAGGTCATGATAAAGGCGGGCGGGAAGTCGGCCGTGACATGCCCAACCACGCTCACCGTGTCGAGCTCGCGCGCGCTGCCGCCTTCGGGAAGGTAGTCACCCATGAGGGCGCTCGTAAGGTCGTTGGGGTCGTCGCTCAGCTTTACCTGAAACGCGCCGCAGTTGAGCGCTACGGCCTTGGGCGCAAAGCCCGAGGGGGCGCTAAAGTCAAAGCGTGCCGCGTACTTTGGGTTGGTGCACATGTTGCAGAACATGCCGAGCATGTGGGCACCTGCCGAGTCGCCCACGGCAAAGACGTGCTCTGTGTCAAACCCATATTCCCCTGCATGGGAAAGCGTCCAGGCAAAGACGGCGCAGGTATCCTCCATGCTGGCGGGAAACTTGAATTCGGGAGCCAGGCGATACGTGAAGTTGACGACGGCAAAGCCGCGCAACGCGAGGTCCATGCAGTACCACTGATAGCGTTCCTTGTCTCCATATACCCAGCCACCGCCGTGGATGCTCACGATGACGGGGAGGGGGCCATCGACGCCTTTGGGCCGATAGACATCGAGGACGTTCCACTCCTTGTCAGGCCCGTACGCGATGTCGTCAAAGCGCTCGATTCCCGCGGGCGTGGTCAGGCCGGCGTCGCGAATGTCGTCGCCCTCCTTGAACTGGGCTCGGATCAGGTCTGAAATGGCGGACATGCTGCCTCCTTCGATTGCGGAGAGAACGATACCAAAGCTCATGATAGTAGGTTTTTGGCCGTTTCCGCATGTAGGAAAGACAGCAAAAGAGGACGCGCCGAATGGGGGGATGCGCGTCCTCTAGCTGGGCAGTGCCCGTTCTCTGCGAGAAGGAGAGGGTTTCTCGCTCGAAGTTAACCTTAGTTTACTTATTCTGTCTGACTTTGCAACCCCTTATGAGAAAAAAGTTAGAGAAAGCTAATTTCTATACCGCGAGCGGTAGCGAGACGCGGAAGGTCGAGCCCTCGCCCACAACGCTCGTAAGCTCTATGGACCCGTCGCCACGCTGGACGGCATGCCTGACGAGCGAGAGCCCCAGCCCGGTGCCGCCCGTCTCGCGCGAGCGGGCGGTATCCACGCGGTAGAAGCGTTCGAAGATGCGGTCCTGCTCGGCAGGGGGGATGCCTATGCCCGTGTCGCTCACCTCAAAGAGGGCGTTGTCGCCATCGACCGAAAGGCGGACGATGACGGAGCCCTGCTCCGTGTAGGCGATGGCGTTGTCGATGAGATTGTCGACGAGCAGGGTCGCGTTGGCAATCGAAAGGCGAACCCGGCAGGTCTCGTTGGGCTCGAGCTCGCTGACGTACTTGAAGCTGAGTCCGGCATCCTGGGCACGCCTGAGATGCGTCCCATATGAGGTTGCCACCACGCTGGCAAGGTCGCAGGTCTCGCCCGTGAGGGTCGGGCGCATCTCGTCCTCCAGGCGAGAAAGGTCCATTAGGTCGGTGACCAGGCTCTGCAGGCGCTCTGACTCATGCGAGAGGCGCGTTGCAAACTCGGCGACGGTGGCGTTGTCTCCGTCCTCGCTGGCCTGGCAGATTGACTCCGAAAGGAGGCGGATGCCCGCAACGGGCGTCTTGAGCTCATGGCTTGCATTGGCCACGAAGTCCGTGCGCACGCGCTCGAGGTTCCGCACAGGCACGGCGGCACGCCGGGACCAGAAGAGCGCCATGCTGCCGGCAAGTACAAAGGACGTGCCAAACAGGGCAAGCGAGGTCCAACGGAACTGCGTGATGGCCGCATGGGCCTGCGCGACGGGCATGGACACGCGCAGCACCGCGCCCTCGCTGCGCGCCGAGCTCGGAATGGCGACGTAGAGGTATTCGACGCCGTCCGTCGTCGACACGCGACGGTCAAACCCCATCGAGCCCTGGAGGGCGGCTGCGACCTCCGGTCGCTCGGCGTGGCTGGGGAGTCCCGTTGGTTTGGAGCCGTCGCTTCTGCTGTCCGCAACGACCTCGCCCGTTGCCGAGATAAGCGTCAGGCGGAGACGGTCGCTTGAAGCTATTTTGCCGAGAACCTCAGAGACGGGCAGCTCGCTTGAGGACAGGGCGACTTCTGCCGCGTTTGCCACGGAGACGAGGCCCTCGAGCTGTCGATCCTCGATTGCCTGGCTTACGGGCCCGAAGAGCGAGAAGAGCCACACCGTCGCGAGGATCAGCGTGACCGTGGCGTAGCCGGCAATAAGGCGTCCGCGCCAGCTCTCGAGGAAGTCGGAGACTGCGCTCATGCATTCTCCTGCCGAGCCTCGAAGCGATAGCCCATGCCATGCTCAGTCTGGATATAGGACCACCCGTCAGTGCGGAGGGCCTTGCGAAGCCGTCTGATGTGCGTGTCGATGGTGCGCGAGGTCGGGAGGAACTGCTCCCCCCACACCTCTTGGGAGATCCACTGCCTCGTGCAGAGGGCGCCTCGTCGGGAGGCGAGGGCCGCGAGCAGCTCGTACTCCTTGGAGCGGAGTTTCACGGGGTTGCCGTCGATGCTGACGCGGGTCGCGTCGAGGTCTATTTTGAGGGGCCCTGCCTCAATGACGCCCATGCGGGTCCCCTCGGACGCATGCGTCCTCCTGAGGTTGGCGCGGATGCGCGCGAGGAGCTCGGGGGTGGAGAAGGGCTTGGTCACGTAGTCGTCAGCGCCAGCGTCCAGACCGGCGATCTTGTCGGCATCCTGGTCTAGCGCGGTAAGCATGATGATCGGGACGGCGCTTCCCGCCGCGCGGAGGGTCTTTGCCACCTCGATGCCCGAGAGCTTCGGCAGAAGGATGTCGAGGAGCACGAGGTCGGGCTCGACCGCACGCGCACGCTCGATCGCGGCGGCGCCGTCCGAGGCGGGCGTGACCTCGTATCCCGCGCGCGTCAAGGCAAACTCGAGCGCCATGCGGATGGATTTGTCATCTTCGACAAGCAGGATGCGTGGCATTCGTTCCTCCTGTCTGCGGTTCGTCCAGAGCAGTACCATCTTCGCTCATTTGGGGCAATCGGTCACGCCGGAAGGGCTTTGCGGTTGGTCGCTGGCGGCGAGTTTACGCTCATGTCACAATGGTTCACGCTCGCTCAACCAATTGCGTGGCGGCGGCGCCTATCCTCGGTTTGTGAGGTGGGGCTTTTGCCCTTGCTGGAAAAAAGGAGGAGCGATGCCGTCTCTTTCTGACTTTTGCGCCATGCTTGTCTCGAATCCGCTGCTGGCGCTCACCATGGCACTCGTTGCCGCGACGATCTTTGTCAATGGTTCCACAGACGCTGCCAACTCAATTGCCGACGCCGTGGGTACCCGCTCGATCAGTTTCCGCAACGCCGTAATCTTGGCGGTCATCGCCAACTTCGTCGGCTTGGTGGGAGCCACGCTCATCTCGACTGCCGTCGCTGACACCATCAGCCACATGGTCGACTTTGGTGGAGACAACCATGCCGCGCTCGTCTCGTTGGCGGCGGCGATGGTCGCCATCGTCGTCTGGGCGGGCGTCGCGTGGATGTTTGGCATCCCCACCAGCGAAAGCCATGCGCTCATCGCTGGTCTGACGGGCGCGGCCATCGCCGTGTCGGGAGGTTTCTCCGGCGTGAACATGGCCGAATGGAGCAAGGTCCTCTATGGCCTGGTGTTCTCGACCAGCTTTGGCTTTGCGCTTGGCTTCGTCTCGACAAAGATCATCCGCGAGGTGTTCGCGTTCTCCGACCGAAGGAAGACCAACCATGCCTTTGGCATCGTCCAGGTGATAGGCGCAGGCTTTGGCGCCCTCATGCATGGTGCCCAGGACGGCCAGAAGTTCATGTCGACGGCGACGCTCGCCGTCATGCTCGCAAGCGGCGGTGACATGAGCGAGGTGCATGGCTACCCCATGTGGCTGATGGTTGCCTGCGCTGCCCTCATGGCCATCGGTACTGCGGTTGGCGGGAAGAAGATCGTCAAGACGGTGGGCACCCAGATGGTCCCCATGGAGAAGTACCAAGGCGCTGCCGCCTCCATGAGCGATGGCTTCGCCCTCCTTGCCTCGACGCTCTTCGGCATGCCCGTCTCGACGACCCACACCAAGTCGTCCGCCATCATGGGTACGGGAGCCGCCAAGAGCGTGCGCTCCGTCAACTGGGGCATTGCGGGCGATATTGTAATGACCTGGGTCATGACCTTCCCCGGCTGTGGCCTGCTTGGGTACATGCTGGCATGGGTATTCCTGCGCATCTTCTAGAGATTCACCCTGCGCGTTCTTTCGCCGGTACAGTCGCGCTTTGCCGCTGGGCGGCAGGCAAAGGTGCTCTGTGGCCCCCTGGCATATAATTGCGATATGTCGGGACATTTTAGTGTTGAGGAGGTTTCACCATGCTTGTTGATGTCGACGGCGTCAATCCTGCGTTCAAGGACAAGGTCATCGCGCTTGTTGAGGGCATTACCGAGCCCATGACGTTCAAGCTCTCGTCCGAGAAGGGCACGTCTCCCCAGTCAGTAGTCTTTGAGTGCTCCGAGGAGGATCCCGACAAGGTGGTCCCCTTCCTCAAGAGCTTCATCAAGAGGTCTGAACTCGGCAACATCATGATGTTCCGCGTGACTCCGCATGGCCAGTACATGTGGATTCCCAAGAGGTAGAGCCTAAGGGCAACAGTTGCTTAGATGGGGTGTTGGCCGGAAAGGAGACATGCCTTCCCGGCCAACACCCTAATCGCATTCTCCGGCAAAGGCGTAGCCGTCCCTGCCTCGCTCCTTAACAAGATAGAGCGCGCGATCGGCAGCCTTGAAGATGGTGTCACCAGGCTCGAGCGAGTCGCTGAAGGCCACGCCAATGGAAAGCGTCGTCTTGGGAAGCCCGTCAGACGTATCGTGGAGTCTGTTGACTATCTGGTTGATCTTGTCTTCTATGACATCTTTGAGCTGTGGTGATATGTCGGTGATGATGACGGCGAACTCATCGCCGCCTATGCGGCAGGGGAAGTCTGTGGTACGGAAGGCATGGCTGAGGACGTTTGAGACCTTCTTGAGGATCTCGTCCCCCGTCTCGTGGCCATACGTGTCGTTCACGCTCTTGAAGTAATCCACATCAACGAGCATGAGCGCAACGTTTTTGGTGTAAGACTGGCAGAGGTCGTCATAGGCTCCGCGGTTGAAGAGGCCGGTGAGTGGGTCATGGTCTGCCTTATGGCGAAGGTGGTCATGGTACTGCCTGGTCTCTTCGTGCAACTTGTTGTATTCCTGGGCAAGGAGGCGGAGCTCCTTTGAGCCGGACTCTACCAGCGGTTGTCCCTCGGCTATGGATGTCGAATAGGCAGACAGCGGCCAGAGGATGAATACGTTGACCAAGATGATGGTCAGCACCACCATGGTCAGGAGCAGCAGGATCAGGATGCGTTGGCGGAAGAGCAGCGATCTGAGCAGCTCCGCGTTTTGCTCCTGCGCGCTGTGGGTCCTTTCGATGAGCTGCGACGTGCAGAGCTCGACGTTGGAGTCGATGCTGTCCTTCATGGCTTGGTATTCCTTGCCAAAGACCAGCTCCTGGGCAAGGGACAGCTGCTCTTGTGACGAAAGGGCCAGCTCCTCATCCGACAGAACGTAGGTGGCAAGCGGTTCAAGGGCACCGCTGATCTCATAGCCGTTGGCTTCCGCCACCAGCCGCATTGCGTGTCCCTCGCGCTCTGCAAGGGCGTTTGATTCCTCGAGCGCAATGCTCAGGAAGCGATTGGCCTCGCCTTCCTCAATGTTACGCTCGAGCACCACGATGGCAGCGTCTCGGCGCCGCGTGACATTCACCTCGCCATAGAAGTCTTGAACCGCATTGATGTCAGACGTGACCGAGAAGAGGCGGGCCTTACTCGTGAGAAAGTCGGACGCCGCCTTGAAGCTATAGGCAGCCTCGCTGCATTCGACGTATTGGGCGGTTGCAGTGTGGAGGGCGTTGTTGGTCGTGGTTGCATGGTCGGTGGTCCGCAACAGCACAAACGAAAGAACCGCCGCGACCATGATGACGAGCGCATTAAGCACGCGGATGCTTGGAGCGCCCGTGAGGAGGCTCCTTTTGTGCTCGATTCTGGGGGCGCTTTCAGCCATGGGCGACAAGCCTTTCTAGACGCTCAATCCTGCCTATTCTAGCGCTTGAGATCTTGTCGCGGTTTAGCAACAGAGAGCGACACGTCCTAAATTGTAATGAAAGAAAATGCAGGTACCTTAACCTTTAGCACCTGTTCAAGCCCTCGGACGAGGAGCTCGTGGTCAAGTCCCTCGTGAAGCCCCGAGACGGCGAGCGTGGCCACCCAGTCGTTGCCCACCCGGATGGGGAAGGCCCCCGCGACGGGCATGTCTGCATGGGAGAAGAGCTGACTTCCGTCGACTCCCGCAAGCGTTGCCTCGGTCCAGCCCCAGAGGCTGCAGTGCCCGAGCCGCAGCGCCGCACGACGCTTTCCATCCGCGTAGTCGTAGTTTGCGGGCTTTTTGCCGTCCGCTCCCCACCCAAAGAGCTCGTATCCGTCGGCCTCGCGCGTGATGCGCACAACATAGCCAAGGTCGTAGTCATCGGCGAGTCCTGCGACGGCATTGCCAAGCTCGAGCGCCTCGCGCGCCCCAAACGTTGTGCCCTCGGGCCAGCGAAGGATGCGCTCCTGCTCGCTCAGCACATCGAGCGCCTCGGGCGTGAGCGTGAATGCCGGTCGGATCGCGTCAAGGATGGCTGCGCAGCGCACCGAGTCATCGAGCGTCATGAGCGGGGACTCGAGCGCGCCCTCTTCGACGAGCTTCGCAAAGTGGCTGACCTCCCCATAGAAGTCGTCAACCTCGTAGGGCACCTCGAGAACCTGGGGTTCCAGGCCATGTTGGTAGACCGTTGCCCTGGTGGGCCTGTGCAGGTCCTCAACCACGACACGGCCGCCTTCGCACCAGATGGTGGCCGTGCGAGGCTTTGCGCGGTCAAAGGCGCACTCAAGACGCGCGCTTACGTTGCCAAGGGAAAGGTGGGCGTCGACGTAGGTGTCGATTCCGTCCTTGCTGGCGCCGGCGATGGAGGTCAGCGTGGGGGCGCCAGAGCAGAAGTCCTCCAGCCAGCTTGCGCAATAGGTTCCGCAGTCAAGGAGCACGCCCGCCCCAGGGCCGGGAGCCATGTGGTAGCTGCTGGTCCCCTCAACGAAGCCCAGCATGTCGTTGCAGAGCGTGGCCTCGATGCGGGTGATGGGGCCCATTTGTCTGACGGCGTCGACAACCTGCGCATAGAGGCGTACAAAGCGCGGCTTCATTGCCTCCATGAAGAGGACGCCCTCCTCGCGTGCGACGCGGGCGACCTCTTCCATCTGGCGGGCATTGAGCATGGCGGGCTTCTCGCAGAGCACCGCCTTGTGGGCACGCAGCGCCTTGATGGCCCACTCATGGTGGAACGCATGGGGGAGGGCTAGGTAGATGGCATCGACGTCAGGGTCCGCGAGGAGCTCGTCGTGGGTGCCGTAGGCACGCGCTCCCGTTGCATGGGGGACCTCATCCAAGAAGGCTTGCGCCTTTTCGGCCGTGCGTCTGCTGGCGGCAACCAGTTCGGCTCCCTGCACGTGAGCGAGACTGGCCGAGAAGCGATGGGCTATATTTCCTGCGCCAAGAATGCCAAACCGTACCATGGTCTTCCTTCCCCTTGATGTGCGACTGACAAGAAGGTAGCGCATCCGCCTCTTTCTTCTTACCGTGGGAACGGCATTTGGAATAAGGTTTCAGGAAATGTGCCCGTGGGCGGAATGCCCGATAAGGGTTGCCGCGGCATGCGAGACCTCTTGGGGAGCGTCAACGTGGACTAGGAAGTCCTGCCCACGTGGTCCGTAGCCCTGTTCGTTGTCGGTGAGGCGCGTCACCTCTCCAGAGAGCATGCCGAGGTAGGTGTCGATGGGCCATATGCCCTCGGGGGCGTGCTCCCATGCAAACCTGCCGTTGTGCGCGGTGAGTGCTGCCTGGTATGCAGCCCAATTGACGACCTTGGTGTCCTGGAAGGGCGGGCGGTCCGCCACCTGACGCCTCCAGGTGGCATCCATGCGCCGCTGCATGATGGCATCCTGCGAGATGATGACGCTTGTGGGGATCTCGTTTGACTCCTCGATCAGGTCAAGCAGGTAGGTGATGTTGTTGCCGCAGTTGGTGGAACGCCTTTCGAGGAGGTCTGCGGAGCGCGCATGGCGATGCCGCAGAAACGCATCGAGCATGTTGGCCTCGCTGTCAATGCCGGGGCGTGGCATTGGGGTGGCCTCGTCTGTGGCCCAGGTGGCGACCTCTTGCTCCATTGCCTGGTCGAGCCAGTAGGTGGCGCGCCCTCGTCCTCCCACGATGGCGTATGTGCGAGCGACCCCTTGGGCCATGGCAAGGGCAAGCGTCTCCACGGTACCAATCACGCCTCCACCAAACAGCACGAAGAGGTCGGCGACGCCACCTGGTATGCCCGCCTCCATGCTGAGCGCTTGGCGGTCGAGGCTGCTGACGTCGCGCAGCCCGCACCATCCGGCAACGGTGTTGGCTGCGGCTGCGAGGGATGGCTGGCTCACGCTACACCGTCACCTCGCCCGCAAGCACGCGCTGGTAATCTTCGTAGTTCTTCTCCAGCAGCGCAGGCGTGTCGAGCTCGTAGGGGCACTTGTTGTGGCACGAGTTGCAGTGCAGGCAGCTGGGGATCTTGGCCATCTCTGCCTGCCAATGCTCGTTGAGCCAGCTGGCCGAGGGGGCGCGTCGCAGCATGAGCGACATGCGCGCGCAGTTGTTGATCTGGATTCCCACGGGGCATGGCATGCAGCACCCGCAGCCGCGGCAGAACTCTCCCATGAGCTCGGCGCGCTCGCCCTCGACAAACGCCGCGATGTCGTCAGTGTAGGTGGGCGTGTCGTCCATGTAGGACAGCCACTCCTCGAGCTCCTCCATGCGCTGGATGCCCCAGATGGGCAGCGCCCACGGTTGCGTGGTGAGGAACGCCATGGCTGCGCGCGAGTTGGTGATGAGGCCGCCTGCCAGCCCCTTCATGCAGATGAAGCCGACGTTGTTCTTCTTGCAGAGCTCGACAAGCCGTATGTCACGCTCGCCCGCAAGATAGGAGAAGGGGAACTGCAGGGTCTCGTAAAGACCGCTTTCCGCTGCCTCCTCGGCCACGCCGATCTTGTGGGCCGTGATGCTGATGTGGCGAATCTTTCCCTGTTCCTTGGCCTCGAGCATGGCCTCGTACATTCCCGAGCCATCGCCGGGGCGCCATACCTGTGCGGCCATGTGGAACTGGTATATGTCGATGTAGTCGGTCTTGAGCTTGGCAAGGGAGGTCTCGAGGTCCTCCCAGAACTTCTCGGGGGTCTTTGCCTGCGTCTTGGTGGCAATGTAGATGTCCTTGCGGTCGACCCAGCCATCGCCAAAGGCACGGCCCAGCTTCTCCTCGCTGTCGGAATAGGCGCGGGCCGTGTCATAGTAGCGCATGCCGCCCTCGTAGGCGCGTCGCAGGATGCGTACCGCCTCGTCCATGGGGGTGCGCTGGATGGGCAGCGCCCCAAAGGCGTTTTGGGCAACGGTGATGCCGGTCGAGCCAAGCGTGACGGTGTTCATGCGGTCCTCCCCCAAAGACGTAATAAAAGGTACTTCCAAAATGGTAATACAGCTCAGTCCAGGAGGAGGCCAGCCCTCCAAGTTCCTAAAAGAACAGCGCCCTCGTCCCTCCCAGACACAGCACGACAAGGATTGCCACGTAAAAGACGAGCTTCATAAGGGGAAACGCGTTGATCTTTCCCTTGAGCTTGAAGAGCACCGACGCAATCGAGAAGAGCGTGAAGCCAACGGCAAGCCCATAGAGCGCGGGGCTTCCTCCCTTGAGGATTGCATAGGACGTCATGCCCTGGACGATTCCCACCACAAAGGTGACCAGGCCCATCTTCTTGGCAAACGCCTTGCACTCCTCGGGATCTTGTAGGCGTTCCATGGTCTTGTCCGACAGCTCGAGCGGGTTGAGCTCGCGGCGCCCCGTCATGTAGATGACGCCCGTCACGATGCTGAAGACACAGAGGACCCCGTAAAACACCGCACACAGAATGAGCGGGAGGTTCTGCTCTGCAATGGTGGTAAACACCATGATGTTCCCTTCTCTTGTCCGAAAGGGCCAGGGCCGGCGCATGCTGGCAACACATTCTTTGCGTGAAGTGTGGCTGACATCTTGCCCGCAATCTGGCCGACGTCCTATGATAGCTCACCCAATATCAAATAATTGATGCATGGAGGATACGATGTGGCGCCTTTCGCGATATGAGAAAGGGTTCATGACCTTTGTCTGCCTGATTGTAGGCAATCTGCTTCTTGCCTTTCTTGTGGCTGCCTTCATCATGCCCTTTGGCATCGCCATGGGCGGGACGACGGGCATCGGCATCGTGCTGGGCAACCTCTTTCCCAGCCTTGACGTCGCCCTGGTGGTGTTGGCGCTCAACATGGTCCTCCTCCTGGTCGGGCTTGCCGTCCTGGGCAAGAAGTTCTTCCTCACGACGGTGACCAGCTCGCTCATGTACCCCGTGGCGCTTGGCGTCATCGAGCGCATCCCCGGCATTGACTGCCTGACGGACGACCCCGTCCTTGCGGCCATTTTTGCGGGGTGCCTCATGGGCATCGCATTGGGCCTGGTCATGCGCGTGGGCTCATCCACAGGCGGCATGGACGTGGTCGCCCTCGTGCTCCATCGGTGGACCCACCTTCCCCTGGCCACGTTGGTGTACGTCACCGATTTTGTCGTCATGGGTTCCCAGGCCTTCCTGAGCAATTCCGAGCAGGTGCTCCTGGGCCTTCTGGTGCTGGTGCTTGAAACCATCCTGCTCGACAAGGCCATGCTGGTCGGAAAGGCCCAGGTGCAGCTCTTCGTGGTGTCTGGCAAATACGAGGAGATTCGCCGTGCGCTCATCCTGCAGGCCAAAGTGGGCGTCACCATGATCAAGATGGAGACGGGATTCAAGGGCCACGAGGCCTTTGGCGTGCTCTGCGTCGTGCATCGCCGAGAGGTGTATGACGTCACCGAGCTCATCTGCTCCATCGATCCAGAGGCGTTCATTACCATTGCGCAGATCAACGAGGTCCGGGGCAACGGCTTCACGAGCGAGAAGATCCCGCTTCCCGCCGAAGAGGCCGTCGTCTCAGCGCGCTAGTCTGTCTCGGTTCCGGCAAACTGGGAACGGTAGAGCTTGGCGTAGAAGCCGCCCTGCTCAAGGAGCGAATCGTGGGTTCCCTGTTCGACGATGCGTCCGTCCCGCATGACAAGGATCTGGTCTGCCTCCCGAATGGTGGAGAGGCGATGGGCCACGACAAAGCACGTGCGCCCCTGCATGAGCTTGTCAAAGGCTTCCTGGATCTGCAGCTCCGTGCGCGTGTCGATGCTCGAGGTGGCCTCATCCAGGATGAGCATGGGCGGCAGGCACAGCATGACGCGGGTTATGCACAGGAGCTGCTTCTGTCCCTGGCTTAGGCTCTCGTCGGTGATGACGGTGTCCAGGCCCTGAGGCATGCGGCGGATGAACTCCCAGCTGTGCGCCTCGCGGGCTGCCTGGATGATCATGTCGTCGGTGGCGTCGGGCCGGCCGAAGGCGATGTTCTCGCGGACCGTCGCGTTCTTGAGCCATGTCTCCTGCAGCACCATACCGTACGCCTTGCGCAGGGAGTGGCGCGTCACGTCGCGGACGTCTTGCTGGTCAACGCTGATGCTGCCTGCGTCCACGTCGTAGAAGCGCATGAGCAGGTTGATGAAGGTGGTCTTTCCGCAGCCCGTCGGGCCGACGATGGCGGTCTTCATGCCCGGCTTGGCGTGGAAGCTGAAGCCCTGGATGAGCGGCTTCTCCTTGTCGTAGGAGAAGGAGACATCCTCGATGTCAATCCATCCGCCCCGACTGAACAGCTCGTCTTGCGCCTCGGGGACCTCGGGCTCGGCCTCGATGAGCTCAAAGACGCGGGCGGCGCATGCCAGGGCGTTCTGCAGCTCCGTGACGACCGAGGAGATGTCGTTGAAGGGCTTCATGTACTGGTTTGCATAGGAAAGGAGCACGGTGAGGCCGCCGACCGTGAGGGACCCGCCCAAGATGAGCCGAGCTCCGACAAGGGCAACGAGCGCGTAGATGACATTGTTCACGGCGCGCGTTGAGGGGTTGGTGAGCGAGCTGAAGAAGACGGCGCTTTGCGAGTAGTCCTGCAGCTCCTCGTTGACCTGGGCAAACTGGCGCGATGCCACAGCCTCGCGCCCAAATGCCTTTACGACCTTCTGGTTGCCGATCAGCTCGTTGACCAGGGCGGTCTGACGCCCACGCGTCTCGGTCTGCTTGCCAAACATGTCATAGGAGCGCGTGGCAATGAACCGTGCGACCAAGAAGCTCACGGGCGTGAGCACAAGCACCATGAGGGTGATGCCGACGTTTTTGGAGAGCATGAACGCCAAGGTGATCACGATGGTGATGATGCCCGAGAAGAGCTGGGTAAAGCCGAGGAGCAGTCCGTCGGAGAGCTGGTCGGTATCGGCAATGATGCGCTGGACGATGTCGCCTGAGCTGTGCGCATCAAGGTAGGAGAGGGGCAGCTTCTGCAGCTGCCTGATGGCACGTGAGCGTATGTCCTTGACGGTCTGGAAAGCCAGGCGGTTGTTGATGATGTTCATGACCCAGGTGGCGGCGGAAGAGACGACGACAAGGACGGCAATCTTCTTGAGGATGGACCTGAGTGCGTCGAAGCTTACGGCACCAGGCGCGACGATCTGGTCTATGGCGTCGCCAAAGAGGATGGGGACGTACAGCTGGAGCACGACGGAGAGGCCCGCGAGCAGGATGCTCACGACCAGGAGGTGAGTATAGCTGCCCACTACGCCGAGGACCTTTCGCAGCGTCTGCATGCTGTCGACGGGGGGCCGGGAGGAGTCGCTCATCGTGCCACCTCCTCGCCTGCGTGCCCGCGAGCTGCGGACGGACGCTCGTCGGGGAACTGCGAGTAATAGATCTCCTGGTAGACGGGGCACTTCTCCATGAGCTCGTCGTGAGTTCCGATTCCGGCAAGCTCGCCGTCGTCCAGCACCAGGATCTGGTCTGCCTCCCGCACGCTTGAGGTGCGCTGCGAGACGATGAACACGGTCATAGTACCGGGGAGGTTGGCGATTGCGCGCCGCAGGGCGAGGTCGGTAGCAAAGTCCAGGGCGCTTGCCGAGTCATCCAGGATGAGTATCTCCGGACGCTTGACGAGGGCCCGTGCGATGGTGAGGCGTTGGCGCTGACCTCCGGAGAGGTTCCTTCCTCCCTGCTCGATCATGGCGTCAAGCTGGCCGTCCTTGCCACGTGCCACCTCGGCTGCCTGCGCGGTCTCGAGCGCTGCCCACAGCTCGTCATCCGAGGCGTCCTCGTTTCCCCACCTCAGGTTGTCGCGGATGCTGCCCTCAAAGAGCACCGCCTTCTGGGGCACGATGCCGATTCGGCTGATGAGCTCGCCTGCCGGGTAGTTTCTCACGTCCATCCCGTCGACCGTCACGGTTCCGGTGGTCGTGTCGTAGAAGCGCGGGATGAGATTCACCACGGAGGTCTTGCCGCTGCCGGTTCCGCCGATGATCCCTACGGTCTGCCCCTTCTGGGCCAAGAAGTCTATGTCGGACAGGACGGCGTCGCCGGAGGATGCGTAGGAAAACGTCACGTGATCGAAGCGAACCGCCTCGTCCGTCTGCGGAAGCTCGGCCGGAAGCGATGTGGGGTATTCCATCGAGGGCTTCACGTCCAGCATCTCCTGCACGCGACGAGCGCACGCGAGCGACTTGTTGAGGGTGATGATGAGGGAGGCAAGCTTGACGAGCTCGACCACGATCTGCGCCATGTAGTTGTAGAGCGCGACGACGTCGCCTTGCCGCAGCGCGCCGAGCTCGACGCGCAGGGCGCCCTGGTTGATGAGGAAGATGGTCGCGACGTTGATGATGAGGTACGTCGCCGGATTCATGAGGGCGCTGAGTCTCCCGACATGCTCGTTCATGCTGGTCAGGAGGTCGTTGCGACGATCGAATTCCTCGATCTCCTGCTGCTCCTTGCAGAAGGCGCGAATGACGCGCACGCCGGTCAGGTTCTCGCGCGTCATACCCAGCAGCCGGTCGAGGGCACCCTGGACCTTGGCAAAGAGCGGGATGGAGAGCAGCATGATCCCAAAGACCACGAGGCTGAGTGCCGGTATCGCGACGGCAAAGATGAGCGCGGAGGGCACGTCGATGGTGAATGCCATGATCATGGCACCAAAGACGATGAAGGGACTGCGCAGGAGCAGCCGCAGGCCGAGGTTGAGGCCGTTCTGGATCTGGTTGATGTCGCTCGTCATGCGGGTTATGAGGGTGTCGGTCCCCAAGGTATCCAGCTCGCGATACGAGAGGCTCTGGATGTGGTCGAAGAGGGCCTGCCGGAGCTTGGTCGAAAAGCCGACGCTCGCCTTGGCAGCCATCCACTGAGCGGAGAAGGAGAAGGCCATGCCGAGGATGGCAAGGACGATCAGCAGCAGAAAGAAGCGGAAGATGGCCCCTTCGTCGCTCTCCGCGATTCCTTGGTTGATGATGGCGGCAACGACGAGCGGGACGAGCAGGTCCATGAGGGATTCCGCAAGCTTGAGGAGGGGGGCAAGGATGCTTTCCTTGCGGTAGTCCCGTAAAAACGCCAAGAGATCCCTCACTCGTTGCCCCTCGCTTGTCATCCTGAGAAATGCTGTGCTTTTTCCACCTAGAATACTGTAACAGGAAGATCGCAGCCGGGCCCGCTTAATGCAGTGGGCTCGCGAGAGCTTGCTCAGCTTGGGGATGGGAGGAGTCGCCTTGTCACTTCTATTCGTGAACGCCTGCCCGCGCGAGGGTTCCCGGACGGAACGCCTTGCCCGGATGTGGCTCGACCGTCATGCCCACGGGGAAATGGTCAAGGAGTTCGTGCTGGCCGATCTGGATGTGGAACCCCTCGATTCCGCTGGACCCAACACCATCGGCGACTATTCGAAGGCTGTGGCTGCGGCGGACTACGCGCATCCAATGTTTCGGTACGCCAAGGAGTTCTCTGAGGCTGACGAGGTGCTGATCGCCGCCCCGTTCTGGAATTACGGGGTTCCTGCCAAGCTGCATGCCTACCTCGAGCTGGTCTGCAGCCAGGGGGTGACGTTCGATATCGACGAGGCGGGTGCCTACGTGAGCCTCTGCCACATACGGCGGCTGACCTATGTGATGACGGCCGGCGGCGGGGAGGTCGAGCCGCTCGACGACCATGCCTTTGGCTATGTGCGCACGTTGGCCCAGCGCTTCTGGCACGTTCCCGAGATATGCCGTGTGGCGGCCTGGGGGCTTGATGGCCCCCAGGCCGACGTCGACGCACTCTTGGAAGAGGCCCTGAACTGATACGAAAGGGTGGGACCCCTACGTATCATCGGTACGTAGGGGTCCCACCCTTTCGTATCACAGCTAAGGTTGCCTACGCCAGCAGCTCCGGGACGAGGGCCTCCAACGCGTCGGCGATGCCGTCCTCGTTGTTGGAGCCCGTGACGTAGTCTGCCTCGGCCTTGACCTCGTCGACCGCGTTGCCCATGGCCACGCCCACCTCTGCCCACTTGATCATCGTGAGGTCGTTCTGGGCGTCTCCGAAGCTCATGACCTCTGACTGATCGATGCCGAGAGCCTCAAAGGTGTCCTTGAGGGCGCGGACCTTGTCCACGCCCAGCGGCGTGAACTCGAAGTAGTAGGGTGCCGTGAACATGGCCGATAGCTCGCCCTCAAAGGGCGCGGCCATCTCCTGGGCGACCTGTTGCAGGTACTCAGGCTGGCCAGCGTTCAGGATCTTGTTGATGCGGAAGTCAACAAACGCTGCCAAGTCGTGCTTCTCGCAGAGCTTGTAGTTGTTGGAATGGGCCTCGTATTCGAGGATGTACCAGGGCTTGCCATCGCGCTCGATGGTAAAGAAGCAGTTGTTGACGTACATGTACGCGCCGTGGTCGATGACGGGAGCTACGTTGAAGTTCTTCATGTGCTCGAGCACGCGTGCGCCCTGCTCGACGGTCATGGACTGCTCGAAGTAGACCTGGCCCGTCTCGCAGTTGAGCGACTTTGCGCCGTTGTAGCACACGAGGACGCCGTTGTGATGGGCGAGGTCGAGGTCAGCCGCGTAGCGGGAGAGCCCGTTGGCGGTGCGACCGGAGGCGAGGACCAGGATGACGCCCTTCTCCTGGCACTTGAGCAGCGCCTCGCGCGTGCGCGGGGTGATGTTCTTCTCGTCGTTGGTGAGGGTGCCGTCGATGTCAAGAAGGATTGCCTTGATGTTGTGCGCCATGGTCGCCTCCAACCAGTTGTTCCTGCATGATGCGTTTCTAGCGTAACGCATAACGACCCATGGCTAGCTGGCAAGTCCGCCGCGTGACGGCCATTGGTATGTGCGGGGAAACTCTGCTTTACGGGATGACCCACAATTCATGGGTCGTTCCGTCCTCCAGCGGCCTTTTTATCGCTGATTCGTGCGGATCGACCCATGAAATGTGGGTCATTCTGCGTAGGTACGAGGACCGCATGAGCACCGCGCCAACGATCCCTGGCCACCTTCGCTCAGTGCTCCTACGACCTCATGTTTTCCGGCGTCTCTAGGTGGGAGAGATACCAGCCGTAGAGTACCGCGGTGAGCAAGGTCACCCCGATGGAGAGCCAGTGTGCCGTCGCGTTGTCCACGGCAAAGACGGAGAACACGTCGATGATGCTGTGGGCCAGTATGAGCGGGAGCAGGCTGCCGCACTTGTAGTACACCATCGTGAAGATGAAGCCAATGGCGACCGCAAAGACTATCTGGACGAGCGTCTCGGCAAGTGCGTGGCCGGTGAGCAGGTTGACGATGTGGCCCATACCAAAGGTGACCGACGAGATGACGATGGCCATCTTCACGTTGCCATCCTTCAGCATCGCCCTGAAGAGGAACCCTCGGAAGATGAGTTCCTCGACAAAGCCAACCAGTGCGAACGAGACCATTGCGCATACGAGGCCGAGGCCCTGATAGTACGGCGAGATTCCTCCCCACAGGTTTCCGGACGAGACGATCCACAGCGGGACGAAGTACAGCATCTGCCGGGAGTTCGTCGCCCATCGGTCTAATCCGTACTTCTCCAATAGGCCATTCTTTTGCACAAACAGGAACAGAACAAGCGCGACCGCAAACAGGCCGATGGCCATTGCGGGGCTGTCGTCTCCGAGCGTGCGCAGGTTACCGGCGATGAGCACGTATCCCACAATGCACGCGATGGCAAAGGTGAGCTCGCTCTTTTGGTACAGCTTCATCATTACTCGCTCTTCTCTCTCAGTAACCCCTCGGCAATGGCCGTGAGGGTCTTTTTGACGGTGTCAGGGTCGTAGCCCATGGTGTTGTTCGCAATAAGCGACGCGTATCCGTGCACCGCAACAAACAGGGCCTCAAATGCAAACAGCGCGTCCTCTTTGGAGAGGCCTAGCTCAAAGGACGTTGCGCGTATGAGCTCCCCGGCCTCGGGGGCGGTCAGCAACTCAGACAGGCTCGTGCCATCAAAGTGCCCAGACTGGAAGAGCAAGCGGAAGAGGTTTGTCTCTTCGGCAGCAAACTGCACGTAGCGCAGGCCAATGCCCAGAAGGCCTTCCGCTGCAGAAAGATATGCGGTGTGATACTCGTCAGCCTTCTGATAGACCAGTTCCTTGAGCTCCGCGAGGTCGGGGAATCGGTACATGATGGGCTGGGTCGAGCAGCCAAGCTCCGCGGCAAGGCCGCGCGCTGTTAGGGCGTCAAAGCCACTTCTGCGCACCAGCTCAAAGGCCGCCGCGACCATGGTCTCTTTGGTTGTTGATGGTCTTCTTGACATCTCGTCTCCCCGATAGGCTGGGCCATACTATAACACACGTTATAAATCGAGGAGAGTCACGACTTAGGGGTCTTGGAATCGCCAAGCGCACATTCGTTACTATGGGTGCAGCGAGTGCGAAAGAGGGGAGACGACCATGGCATTTCCGAAGGACTTCTTCTGGGGTGGCGCGTCGTGCGCCAATCAGTTCGAGGGCGGCTGGGACGAGGGCGGCAAGGGCGAGTCCACCGCCGACCACCTGACGCTGGGCTCGCGCTCAAAGGCGCGGCGCTTCACGCCGGCCATCGAGGAGGGGGAGTTCTATCCCTCGCACAAGGCGACGGACTTCTACCACCGCTGGCGCGAGGACATCGCCCTGTACGCCGAGATGGGCATGAGGATGTTCCGCATGTCCATCGCCTGGAGCCGAATCTTCCCCCACGGCGATGACGCCGAGCCCAACCGCGAAGGGCTGGAGTTCTACCGCGGCGTGTTCGAGGAGCTCAAGGCCCATGGCATCGAGCCGCTCGTGACCATCAGCCACTACGAGCTGCCGTATTCGCTCTCCGAGCGCTACGACGGCTGGGCGAGCCGCGAGCTGATCGGCCTGTACGTGCGCTATGCCGAGACTTTGTTCCGCGAGTATAAGGGACTCGTGCGCTACTGGCTGACCTTCAACGAGATCCAGGCGGTCTCGCTCGAGGGCTCGGGCTACCTGGCGGGTGGCATCCAGTCGTGCGGCACCAGCATGGACGCGGGTGTGACGGACGGCAGCGTCGAGCGGGCGGCATGGACCGCCGAGGCCAAGTCCAAGCAGTTCAGCGCCTTGCATCACATGCTGGTGGCGAGCGCCAAGGCCGTGGCGATCGCGCGCAAGATTGATCCCAACTACCAGCTGGGCTGCATGATCGCGGGCATCTGCCAGTACCCGCTCACCTGCGACCCCGCCGACCAGGTGCTCGCGCAGCAGGCGCGCCAGCGCGTGTTCTGGTACGCGGGCGATGTGCAGGTGCGTGGGGCGTACCCTGCAAGTGCCAGGCGCTTCTGGCGTGAGGAAGGGATCCAGATCGACTGGGCAGAGGGCGACGCCGAGGCGCTCAAGGCCGGTACCGTGGACTTCTTCACCTTCAGCTACTACTCCACGGGCTGCGTGACCACGCACGAGGGCACCGAGGAGACCGCGGGCAATCTCATCTTTGGTGCGGCCAACCCCTATCTGCAGACGAGTGATTGGGGCTGGCAGATCGACCCGGCGGGCCTGCGCTACTACCTCAACGAGATCTATGACCGCTACCAGGTGCCCATCATGGTGGTGGAGAACGGCCTTGGCCAGAACGACTCGCTGGAGGCCGACGGCTCGGTGCACGACCCGTATCGTATCGCCTACATGAAGGCGCACGTGGAGCAGATGGCCGAGGCGATCGACGACGGCGTCGAGCTCATCGGCTACACGCCTTGGGGCATTACGGACCTGGTGGCTGCCAGCACGGGCGAGATGATCAAGCGCTACGGCGTGGTGTACGTGGATGCTGGCGACCACGGCGAAGGCACCTTCGACCGCTACCGCAAGGATTCCTTCTTCTGGTACCAGCGCTGCATCGCGAGCAACGGCGAGGAGCTGGGCTAGGATTGACAGCTTAGGGGAAGGCAACTCCGCCTCGAGGAAGACGCCGGTCTGGCGGTCCCAGAGGGTCTCGTAGGTGCCGCCCGCCTGGGAGAGCTCGGCGTGGGTGCCGTCCTCCACGATCTGGCCCTCCTCCAGCACGACGATGCGGTCAAGCGCGGCCCACCAGGCCCACGCGCTGGCCTGCGGGCACGCGCAGCGTGAGGTCGCGGAAGACGTAGTCGTCCGGCGCTTCCTGTCGCGGTCCAGCGCGTCGAACGCCAGGAGAATCTGGTCGTCGAAGTCCATGAGCCCGCAGCTCGCGAGACCGTCCTGGTAGAGGGCGAGTATCTCGTCGAATCGCTCGATGCCCCCTGCGATGCCCGCTATGGCCCCAGCGGCTCGGGCAAGTCCACCTGCGCGGCGCGCTCCTGCTGGCGGCTGAGCTCGATGCCGTAGCAATCCTTGAACCTGAGGTAGGCCTCGTTCGGCTCGAGAGGC
>CADBRX010000148.1 GCA_902797175.1 uncultured Coriobacteriaceae bacterium
CAACCTCTACCACCGCATGGGCCTCTATACCAAGCAGTTTGACTGGGAGAAGATGTGGGCCATCGCCGACGACGTCACCGACGAGGACGTCATCGCCGCCAAGGTGGCCGACATCCACGACACCTTTGACATCCTCGGCGACTACGACGAGGCGTCCGTCCATGAGATGGCGCGCTACGTCGTGGCCTTCGAGCAGTGGGTGAAGGAGGAGGAGCTGGGCTTCGTGGCGAGCCACTACGACGGCTTCGCGCAGGGCAAGGCGGGCGTGCTCGACTCCATGCTCATCCCCGCGTTCTCCATGCTCATCAAGCAGGGTGTTGCCTGCGCCGTGGAGGGCGACATCAAGGTGGCCATGGGCATGATGATCATGAAGGTCCTCTCGGGCGCCTGCCAGCTCTCCGAGTTCTACACCTTCGACTTCAACGACGACGTGGTACTCATCGGCCACTCTGGCTCCGGTGACGCGGACTTCTCCACCGCGCGCAAGGCGTCCATGGAGATCGTCCCCGTGTTCCACGGCAAGGCAGGCGGCGGCTTCCTCACGCGCTTCTACCCCAAGGCCGGCCCCGTCACCTACCTCGGCATCACGCAGGACGCTGACGGCCACTTCAAGTTCATCGTGAGCGAGGGTGTCATCGAGGACGGACCCACGCTCGGCAACGGTGACACCACCTTCCGCACGCGCTTTAGCATTGGCGCGCGCGAGTGGAACAACCGCTGGTGCGAGTGCGGCCCCACGCACCACTTTGCCGCCGCACAGGGTAGCTGGACTGACACCATCTGCAAGGTCGCCAAGATCCTGGACGTGCCCGTGGAGGTCGTCTGCCGCTAGGCGCATGCACGATCTACCATCCAAGACGTGTGGGGCAGACGAGCAACCGCCCGGCTGCCCCACACGTTTCTTCGCAAAGCCGCGCCTCGAGAGAAGTTCAAATGGTGGCTCGGGCAATCTGTCTGATGATCTCGCGACCCTTGCGAGCAGATATCGCTCCCGCAGCTCCCACAGACAGCAGGTCGCTCTCCTCTATTGCCGACCCCTTCCCGTTGACGAGCGTCGCGTGTTCCCCCAGAAAGCCCTCGTCCTTGGTGAGGTCGTACGCCGGAGAGAGACGCCAGGCTCCGTTCTCATACAGATACGAGAAGTTACGGGCATGGTCATCACAATTGCCAACCGCCACGTTAAAGTACATCACCCTAAAGAGCTGCTCGCAGTCGGCAACATTTCCCGTAAGCTCAAGCGTCAGCTGCATCAGATCGCGATAATCCATCACGTCATATGGTGACGCTTCAAGCAGGGCGGCAGCGCTCGCCATGTGGACCTTGCGCACAGCTCCCCGATCATCGCAGGTCCGGTCAAAACGTTTCGTGGCAAAATAGCCTTTGCAGATACGAGAGCGAACAAGTCGCACCTCTGGCACTATGATGCCGCATGCCTTCGCAAGCCGCGCGAGCTCGTACTCATGTGCGCCCGAATCGGGGTCATCAAAGCGCGCAGGAAACTTGACGATCCACGGTTTGCCCTCAAGATCCACCATCACCTTGGGCCGCGCGCCCCCAGACGATGAACCACGCGCATAGATGTCGTCGAGCGAGTCTGCGGTTTCCCCTTCAAGAAGCCTCTGGCACTGCTGAGACAGCAAGTCCCAGTCGTTGGATGACGCACGTTCGCCAAGCTGCCAATACGGAGCATACTCAAGCGCACCAAGTCCAGATGAGCCCACAAGTGACAGGCGTGCAAGCGCCGACAGCGATCCTACCTTGACTCCCAACTTGGCAAGCATGCGGTCTTGCAGGAGTCTCCCCCAATCGTCAGGCAAACTGTCTCGGAATACGCCAAAGAGGCCGTCGGGCGCATCGGCCGATGCTTCGAAGAGACCTGGCCGAAGGGGCAGGGACAGCGGGCTGATCGAGTAGCCCGAGGCAAGCCACTCCGGGGCATACTCAAATGCCGCCAACCCGCTCCTCGTGGTCGCAAGCGTTCCCACGCGCGTTCCCTCAAGCAGAACATCAAGGTGACGGATGGCTGCAAGCTGTTCAGCCAGCGTCTTCGGCATCGGCTATCACCTCCGCAATCGAGCCATAGCGCTTGCGGGCAAACAGCGCATCGAAGTCTTCCCTGCAGTCAAGCGCAATCGAGAGCTTGATGAGCGAGGCAAGCGATATCTCGTGTTCGCGCTCAAAGCGCTTGAGAGACCCTAGTGACACGCCAGAGCGTCGGGCAAGCTCTTCCTGCGAGTAGCCGAGCTCCTTGCGGCGTGTCCGAGCTCGATTTGCAAGCTCCGCTTGAATGACGTCAGGGGTCTTCTTTGTTAGTTTAATCATAGCTAATATACTAACTATTTAAGGGATTATTGGGCTAATATAGCTACTATATTAACTATAATTCAGATGCTCGTCCATCCATGTTGGGCCATTATCGAACTGTTGCCTGTGGCGCCACGGCACTTGTCGATCGCAAGACGCTCGAGTCGAACGTTCGGCAGTTTGAGCCCGACCTGCTGTAGGCGTTTTGCCCGCACATCGCCTACGCCAAGACAGCGATCAGCGCCTCCTCGAACTTCGGCGTCCACCACAGGCCGTACCCCGCCTTGGTGGGATGTACCGGGTCGTGCATATAGAGGGCGTAGTCCTCGGGCGAGACTGCACGCATCCCCTCGTTGTGATAGAGGTCTATCACGGGCACATCCATGAGCTCGCTCATCTGGTCGAGCAGCTCGACCATCTGGGCGTATTCCGCGCTCTCAAAGTAGGTGCCCGAATAGAAGAGCACGGGGCAATCCCAGGTCTTGCGCACGTATTCGACGATGTGTTGCATCGCCCCGGCCACGGTCGCCGTGTCGTAGGGACCCGCCGCAGCGATAGTCCCCATGGCCTTCCCCTTCCAGGCGTCGTTGGTGGAGAGCTGACACACGAAGGCGTCCAGGTGCGTGGACGCCGGGATGGTGAGCATGCGCTCCACGTACGAGCTGCCATCGTGCTCGTCGTCCGCGAGAGTCGTGCCACTCACGGCCTCCTTGAGAGCCAGCACGCCGCACCTGCGCGCGAGGAAGTCCGCGCACGCCTGCCCCATAGAGAAGGCGCCAACCGTGACCGAGCTGCCCAGAAAGGCGATCGCCCTGCCACGCAGCGAGCTCGTGCGGTCTGGCGCCACGATGCTCACGTCATAGCAGGCGGCGTTACCCGGGTGCTCCTGCGCCTTATCGTTCGCCCTGCGTTGGGGCTCGTCATAGGCAATGGTCATTGTCGTCTTCCCTTCACTCTGCCGCGGCAGCATCCAGCTTGAGATTACGCACGTATATGAGGTCGTTCACGATGAGCGCCACGAGGTTGAACACGTAGACGCCCAATACCCAGTTTACGTTGTGGCCCACGAACTTGGCCGCGATGCCCGCCACGTAGCCAAAGGTGATGAGGGCCAGGAAGGCCGGCGAGGTCGCCTTTGCCGTCCTCGCCCGCCACGCGTTGAGCGCATTGATGGGCCACGAAAGGCCAAAACAAAGGAGCATGGTTGCCTCAAGAACTGATGCCATGAAAAGGTTCCTCTCGATGGTTGCCTGGCATGAGATTGTATCTTCTCGAGAGGGACGCAGGGCCCGCGCGCCCAAGACGCGCTACCATGTGGCTGTTGCCACACAAGGGAGGACCATGGCCATCGCAAACCCGCTCGACTGCCGCTCGTGGTACGTCACCGATGCGCTGCTCGCCTACCACGACCACGAGTGGGGCGTACCCGTCCACGACGACCGGCAGCTCTTTGAGATGCTGTGTCTGGAGGGCATGAGCGTGGGCCTCTCGTGGCGAACCGTGCTCGACAAGCGCGACGAATATCGACGTGTCTTTCATGGCTTTGACATCGATGCCTGCGCAGACTTGACGGACGAGGAGCTTGAGGGCGCGCTCTCAAACCCCGGCATCATCCGCGCCCGCGCAAAGGTGTGGGCCATACGCGGCAACGCACGCGCGACGCAGTCCATCCAGCGCGAGTTTGGGAGCCTTGACTCATATCTCTGGGGCTTTGTGGACAATCGTCAAGTTGTTGGAAGCTGGACCGGCATGGACCAGATTCCCACGCAGACCGAGCTCTCGCGCACGGTGTCCGCCGACCTCAAGCGACGTGGTATGCGCTTTGTCGGCCCCGTCATCACCTATTCCTACCTGCAGGCCGTAGGCATCGTCAACGACCACCTGCTCAGCTGCGATCGCCGCGTCGCCTGCATGGAGGGCTGACGGATAGAATCAGGCAGTCCCACCTGCTACCATGACAATATCCATTGCTGCGACCGCCAAGGAGGCCACCATGCAGGAGTTCTACATCGACAGCGACGGAGTTGCCCTTCATGCAAAGCTCGAGATGCCCGAAGGGGCGCCGGAGCGCTGTCCCCTGTGCATCGTGCAGCATGGCCTGACCGGCCACATGGAGGAGGAGCACATCCTTGCCGTTTCCGCGGCGCTGCGCGAGGTGGGCGTGGCGACCCTGCGCGTGGAGATGTACGGCCACGGCAAGAGCGGTGGCAGCTTTGGTAAGCACACCCTGCTCAAGTGGGTCGACAACATGCTCGACGTGGTCGACTACGCCAAGGGCCTGCCCTTCGTGACGGACCTCTACCTCTGCGGCCACAGCCAGGGAGGCCTCCTCACCATGCTGATTGCCGCGCTGCGCCCCGACGACCTTGCGGCCATCATGCCCCTGTCGCCCGCCATCATCATCGTAGACAGCGCACGCAACGGCGAGCTCTTTGGCATGACCTTTGACCCTCAGCACATCCCCGACCGCATCTACCTTGGCAATCCCAACCTGGCGGAGGGCGGCACCGAGACCCCCAGCTTCTGTGGCGACTACTTCCGTGTCGCACAGCACATCCATGTGGACGAGGCCATCGCGGCATACCACGGGCCCGTGCTCCTGGTCCATGGCACCGATGACATGGCCGTGCCCGTAAGCTACTCAAAGGATGCCGCCAAAAAGTACGAAAACGCCCAGCTGGTGCTGCTCGAGGGAGACGACCACAACTACCACACGCACCTTGACCTCGCCTGCATGGCGGTGCAGGACTTCATGGGCAGCCTTGCGTAGCGCCCTGGAACAAAGGGGCATGCTCGTGCCTCTCGCGTAAAGAGGGCTTGCGGAAAACAGCAGACTTGTTGAGTCTGTGAGCACTTTATTACACTAAAGTGCTCACTTGACCAAGTGACAAAACTTAACATAAGCTTAAGTGACGGTTTCCTGATGCAGAGGCTTGCACGGTCGACCTCCCGTGATGCGCAGTGGCGCATTTTTCCACTCGAAAGAGAGGCCAACATGAACGGTTCTGTCGTCACCGCCTTCTGCATCGTGTCCGTTCTGCTTGCGTGGATTGACCTCACCATATCCCGAAGAGCCTTGGCAAAAACGACTGAGGTGGGCAACTACCTGGCGTTCTCTGGTATTGCCGCTGCCCTTGTCACCTTGTCCTACCTCCTCAGCGTGCTGAGTACCGACTACTTTAGGGCATCGCTTTCCTCGAGCATCTACTTCATGAGCATCGACTGGCTCCTCATCTTTCTCGTCCACTTCGTGATGCTCATCACCCGCCGCCACGCCGATGGTCTCAGTACGCAAATCCGCAAGATCTTGCACGTCTATGCCATCTTTGACAGCGCGATGTTCTTTGTGAACGTATATAGGGAAATCGCCGTCTCGTACATTCCGCAAGAGTCACCCATCGCCCACTACGCATACGAGATGAAGCCTCTCTACATCGCTCACCTACTCTTTACCTATGTGATCGTGGGCATCATCTGCTACCTGCTCACCGACAAGATCTTCCATACGCCCATCAAGTACCGCAACCAGTTCTTCTATCTTCTTGCCGCCATTCTCATGGTCGTAGCCATCAACGCCATCTTCCTCTACCCCTTTGGCAACAGCATCCTTTCGCGACTCGACGTGTCGGTGTGCGGCTACAGCGTGGGGCTGTACCTCATGTATTGGGCAGCCTTTGTCTATCGAGAGGACGAGATGCTCGAGTCCCTCTCCATGACCATCTTTGAAAGCATTGACCAGGGCATCGTCCTCTTTGACTATGACGGCGAGCTCATCATGCACAACGCCATGTCAGAACGCCTGCTGCCACACGTCTCCTTTCTACAGTCCATGCGCATCGAGGAGTTTCTTGACCAGTGCGAGCTGCCTCCCGTCAATGACGCCAAAAAGGACATCTACTCCGTCCAGGGGCTCATGGGCACCGAGGGAAATGCGCCCCTGCACATCGACTATCGTCGCCTCCGTGACAAGGACGGCACCGTGACGGGGAACCTCTTCGTTTTCTCCGACGTGGCCAATGACGTCGACATGCTCACCGGTTTCCAGCACTGGGAAAACTTCCGCAAGTTCTCTGCCGAGAGCCCCTGGACCTTCGACCATCCCACCTCCGTCGCCATCTTTGACATCATAGGCCTGGGCGAGATCAACCAGACCTTCGGCCGTGCCGTCGGTGACCAGCGCATCCGCAACCTCGTGAAGATCATGCGCGAAAAACATGCCCGAGGACACCTATTACGTACGCGGATTCGAGGCCCACCTTGTCGCCATCTGCCCCCTGCACGAGGAGGTTGACATTCTTCCCAGGGTGGAGGACATCGCCCGTGCGTGCGGAAACACCATCGTCTACGGTGTGAGCTCCACGGCTGACCGCACGATCGAAAGGCTTTCGAAGGAAAGCTCCACCCTTCCAGGAGGCCAGGGAAAGCTACGGCTTCGCGACAGCGAAAGCCGCAACATCATCCAGGCCATCGAGCGAGCCTCTCGCTCGATGCAGGTCAAGAAGCTGCTCGATCCCACCTCGCACCATTCGCATGCCCTCACGTCGCTTGTGCGCGCGCTGCAGGAGTCCGACGGCGACACCGAAGCCCACGTGCAGCGCACGCAGCACATGGGAGAATTGCTTGGCAAGCGCATCGGACTCAACGATGCCGAGCTCACCGACCTCAGGCTTCTCTGCCTGCTCCATGACATCGGAAAGATCGGCATTCCCCTCGAGATCCTCAACAAGCCGGGCAGGCTCACCGATGACGAGTGGAAGGTCCTGCAAAGCCATGCCGAAAAGGGCTATCAGATTGCCCTGTCCTCGAGCGACCTTCGTCCCATCGCCCCCTATATCCTGCACCACCACGAACAATGGGATGGCAAGGGATATCCCCAGGGCATCTCGGGAGAGACGATTCCTTTGCTCTCGCGCTTCATTGCGGTGGTCGACACCTATGACGCCATGGTCAACACGCGCGCCTATCGCAAGGCCTTGTCGCCGGAGGCCGCCAAGGAAGAGATCAGGCGGTGCTCGGGCACGCAGTTTGACCCCTTCATAGCGGCAGAGTTTTTGCTCATGCTCGAGGAGAACCCCGAGCTCGCCCTTGGGGAGCGAACAGGGGGCGAGGTCGCGCAGTCAGAGCGCATCTTCCAGAAGTCGGAGGTACGCGACGATCGGCCCATCGCGTCCTATGCCGTGGACTACACGCGCTATCTGCTCGACATCGACGACAACATCGTCGAGGTGGACGAGGCCTTCGAGAGGCTCACGGGCTACACCTACAGCGACGCCGTTCGCGGCAGGATGCACCAAATCGACCTCATCCCTCCCGAGGACCAGACCGACTACTACGTGCTCGTAAGCAAGCAGTTCGCCCGCGCGAGCAGCGTCTACATCGAGCATGACATCCTGCGCAAGGACGGCACCAAGGTCCACGTGTTCTGCTACGGCAAGCGTTTCTTTGACTCGGCGCTCAAGGTTTTCCGCAGCGAGATCATCGTCTTTGACGCCTCGCAGGCACATACGGCGATGCACACGCTGCCGTAGGCGCGCGGGTAGCGCACGGTTTGGAGGCAAGCCATGGTCGGTGGATACAAGGTCGTCACGCTCTGCGGCAGTACGCGCTTTGAGCAGGCGTTTCGCGAGGCCAACAAGCGGCTGACGCTCGCCGGCAACATCGTCATCAGCGTGGGGCTCTTTGGCCACTCGGGAGACGACGAGGTCTGGGAGGGTATGGACGAGGGCACGCTCACGCAGACCAAGCTCATGCTCGATGACATGCACAAGCGCAAGATCGACATGGCCGACGAGATCTTTGTCATCAACGTGGGCGGCTACATCGGCGACAGCACGCGCTCCGAGATTGCCTACGCCGAGGCACAGGGCAAGCCGGTGCGCTACCTGGAGCCGTAAGGCATTGCAGAGCCAGGACATGCGGGGTCTTGGTGCTTCCACTTTTTGGATGGTCTTACGCATGCGACCTGCAAAGGTCTATCCTTGAGTGCGCACCCTGCACGAAGGAGCTTCCATGGCCACAGGCGAAAAGGCACTCATGGCCTCGCAGCGCATGCGCGTCGCCTACATCCTCACCCTGGTGGGCGGTTACCTCGACGCCTACACCTACTTCATCCGCGGCGGCGTCTTTGCCAACGCCCAGACGGGAAACATCGTCAAGCTGGGCATTGCGCTCGCCAACGGCGCCCGAGACAAGTACCTCTTCTACCTCGTCCCCATCTGCGCCTTCGCGCTTGGTCTGGTCTGCGCGCTCTCCATCAAGGAAGTGCTCGAGCGCAGGCAGATCCGCCTCGTACGCCGCTCGATCCTCATCATCGAAATGGCGGTGCTGGCAATCGTGGGCACGATTCCCCTGGGCGAGGGCTGGGACATGCTCGCCAACAGCCTCGTCTCCTTTGTCGCGGCCCTGCAGTACGAGACCTTCACCACGTTCCGCGGCGAGGCGATAGTGACCACCATGTCCACGGGCAACCTCAAGAAGATCGTGGACGCGCTCTTTGCCGGCGTCGTGCACCACGACAGGGACAAGCTGCGGCGCGCAGGCATCTTTGTCAGCATCATTGCCACGTTTACCTGCGGAGCGTTTGTGGGGACGCGCTTTTGTGACGCCATGGAACGCGCGGCCGTCATCCCCGCCATCGTCCTTTTGGGCATGGCGGCCACCATCATCACCGTGCTGCGTCGCAGCAACGCCAAGGCGTAGGAGGGAGCCTGACGTGAACATCCAGATCTTTGGCACCAAGAAGAGCAGCGACGCACGCAAGGCGGAGCGCTGGTTCAAGGAGCGTCGCATCAAGTTCCAGTACGTCGACCTCAAGGAGAAGGGCCTTTCAAAGGGCGAGCTCGCCTCTGTCGCGCGGGCGGTCGGAGGCTTGGAGGAGCTCATAGACGAGCAGGCCAAGGACGGGTATGCGCTCGCCCTTGTCCAGCACACGCCCTCTTCCATGCTCGAGGGCGTCCTCCTCGAGAATCAGCAGGTCTTGCGTCAGCCCATCGTACGCAACGGACGCCAGGCAACCGTCGGCTACGCTCCTGAGGTTTGGAAGATGTGGGAATAACGGAACACCCAATGCCGTTGCCCGTTCCGCTACTATAGGTACCCATGAAACATCTTTCCGCACTCATAGCTCCCCAGAAACAGACCCCCGAGGAGAAGCGCCGCGAGATGCTCGAGCGTCCCGTGCAGGATCTCATCTTCTCGCTTGCGGCGCCCTCCATCTTTGCCAACGTGGTGACCACCATCTACAACCTGGCCGACACGTTCTTTGTCGGGCAGATGGGAGAGACGAGCGCAAGTGCCGCCGTGGGTGTGGGCTTTGTCACCATGACGGTCATCCAGGCCATGGCGTTCTACTTTGCGCAAGGGACCGGCAACCCCATGAGCCGCTATCTGGGCGCAGGGGATCGCGAGCGAGCACGCGAGTTTGTCAACACGGGCCTCGCCGCAACGATAACCCTTGGCGTGCTCATCGCCCTGGTCGGACACCTTTTCTTGGACCAGCTATGCTACGTGGGCGGGGCGACCGAGACCATCCTCCCCTACGCCCGCACCTACATCGGCATCATCCTCTTTGGGGCGCCGTTCATCGCCAGCGGCTTCCTCATGAACATGCAGCTGCGCTTTCAGGGAGAGGCGTTCTACTCCATGCTCTGCATGGTCGCGGGCGCCGTGCTCAACACCATCCTCACGCCGATCCTCATCTTTCCGTGCCATATGGGCATCGCCGGAAGCGCGCTCGCCACGGTCATCAGCGAGGCCTTCAGCTTTGTCCTGCTGCTTTTGCAGATGAACCGTGTGGGCATCACGCCGCTTTCTCTTAGCTACGTGCGCCTGCCCGATGGCGCCATGATGCGCGAGATCAACAACGGGGGCGTCCCCTCCTTTGCGCGCCAGGTGATGCTGGGCGTCGCGACCTCGCTGCTCAACAACGCCGCCGCGCCGTTTGGCGACGCCGCGATTGCGGGCATCGCCGTGGTGCAGCGCATCACCAGCGTGGGCAACTTCTTCCAGATCGGCTTTGGCCAGGGCTTCCAGCCCATCGTGGGCTACAACCTGGGCGCCAAGCGTTACGACCGCATCCGCGAGGCCTACTTCACCGCGATCAGGGCGTCGTTTATTGCCGTAGCCGCCATCGGCGTGGTCACGTTTGTCTGGGCGCCGCAGCTCATCGCCGTCTTCCGCGACGATCCCGAGGTGGTCGCCTTTGCCACGCTCACCCTGCGCGTGGAGAGCGTCACGCTCCCCTTCACGTGCGTGGCCATGGCAACCAACTTCCTGCTCCAGACGAGCGGCAAGATGTGGCGCGCCACGTTCTTAGGCGCATGCCGCCTGGGCCTCGTGCTGGGGCCGGTCGTCCTCGTGCTTCCACCCCTTCTGGGGATGCTCGGCGTGCAGCTGGCCCAGCCCGTGACCGACATCATCACGACCCTCATAGCGCTGCCCATGGCAGCGAGCATCCTGGGTGAGCTGCGACAGATGGAGCGCTCTGGGCAAGCGGCGTAGCGCTGCGCTACCGTACGAGCTGTCCGCCGATATAGGTCTCGCGCAGCGTCAGGTCCGCCTCGAGCACGTTGAAGTCGGCCACGCGCCCCGGCAAGATTGACCCGCACACGTCCTCGATGAGCGACATGCGCGCAGGCACCTCGCTCGCCATGCGGATGGCCTGCTCCGCCGTGACGATGTTCCAGTCCACCACGTTCTTGACGGCACGGTCCAGCGTGAGCACCGAACCCGCAAGGTTGCCCTCGTCACGCAGGTGCGCGGCACCGTCACGCAGCACGATGGGCAGCTCCCCCAGCACATACTCCCCCTCGGGCATGCCGCCGCACGCAAGGCAGTCGGTGATGAGCGCCACGTGCTCCCAACCCTTCGCGCGGATGAGGGCGTGCGCCGCGCCAGGCGATACGTGCTTGCCGTCGCAGATGAGCTCCGAGAAGGTCATCTGCGTCACCATGGCGCAGCCCACGAGGCCAGGGTTGCGATGATGCAGCGGACTCATGGCGTTGTAGGTGTGCACGAAGGAGTTGGCCCCAGCCGCCACGGCTGCGAGCCCCTGCTCGAAGGTGGCATCCGAATGCCCGAGCGCCGTTGCCACGCCCATCTCCGCGAGCGCCCTGATGTACTCGACGCTACGGTCGCGCTCGGGGGCAAGCGCGCTGCGGCAGATGAGGCCCGCCGCAGCCTCCTGCCAGCGATTGAAGGCCTTCACGGACGGGTCGAGCATGTAGGCCTTGTTCTGGGCTCCCTTGTACTTCTCGGTAAAGAAGGGCCCCTCAAGGAAGATGCCCTGGATGCGAGCACCGACATAGCCATCTCCACGGCCTTCGTCAGCCTCGAGAACCGCCGCACAGGCCGCCTCCGTCTGGTCAAGGGAGGCGGTAAGGGTCGTGGGCGTCCACGAGGTGGTGCCGTGACGCGCGAGCTCGAGCGACGCGTTGTTGAGCCCCGCAGGATCGCAGTACATCACATCGGTGCCAAAGAAGCCGTGGATGTGCGTGTCAACGTAGCCGGGAGCGACCCAGCAGCCGGTCCTGTCAACCACGTTTGCGCCATCTGGAGCCTGGGACACGACCTGGCCAAACGTTCCCTCGGCAACCTCGAGATACCCCGGACCAGCCACGTATCCAGGAAGCACAAACTTGTCGGCCTTAACATAAAAGACGCTCATGGCAGCTCCTCTATTTGACGTAGGTTCCCATCATTGTGCAGCAACTGAAAAACGCTGAGTGCCGAGAAGCTTGTTTCGCTCCCCATACGGTAGCCTCACGGTCATCGGGCGATTACGACTCGTCACCAAAGCGCCGCGCTCCATACTTGGATTTGATGGTATGTTCTTTCACAGTCTGTCACTCAGCTTTGAACGGAGGAACCCCTTCATGAGCAGCTACATCGATTCTACCCGCGTCTTCCTCGACAACCCGGCAACCACGGTGGAGGAGGTTTTTGCCTTCCTGTCCGACAAGGCCGTCGAGCTGGGCATCTCTGATGACCGCGATGCTGTCCTCGAGGCATTCAAGGCCCGCGAGGCTCTCGGCTCCACCGGCATGCACGGCGGATTTGCCATCCCGCACGCCAAGACCGACGCCGTCAAGCAGGCCGCCCTTATTGCCGTGAAGTTTGACAACGAGATCGAGTGGGCCTCCCAGGACGGCAAGCCCATCAAGGCCGCCATCGCCCTGTTCGCGCCTGCGAGCGACCCCACCACCTATCTTAACCTGCTCTCCAAGGTGGCCGTCCTGCTCGTCAACGAGAACTTCTGCTGGAAGTTCCTCTCCTCCTCCGACGCCGCAGAGATCGCATCTGCCGTGGCTGCCGGCCTGTAGGAACCACTCCATAGCCAATCAGAGGTGGGCGGGTGTCACATGGCACCCGCCCACCCTTTCTGCGGAACACCCAACGGCATTGCCCGTTCCGCCGCATGCGGCGGAACGGGCAATGCCGTTGGGTGTTCCGCGCTCTTACGCTTGCTACTCAGCTTCCTTGCGCTCGGAAAGTGCCTGGAAGGCGCAGCCATACATGGCGGCGTCGTTGCCCAAGCTCGCCGGCAGGATGCGCGTGCTGGCACTCGGGGCGAGGCAATACTTGCGATAGGAGGCACGGAGGTCTTCGGCATACAGGTTGAAGCCGCCACCCACGCCGCCGCCGATCAGGTAGACCTGCGGGTCGACGACGAGCGAGATCTGCGCCATGGCATAGCCAAGGTAATCGCACATGGCGTCGATGGCAGCCTTGGCGGCCTTGTCGCCCGCGCGATGGGCATTGAAGACGGAGAGCGTGTCGGTCGGGCCGTCCAGGTTGACGGGCGTGATGCCCAGGCGCTCGCATTCGGCCTTGTAGCCGTTGACGATGCCCTTGGCGGAGGCGTACTGCTCGAGGCAGCCCTTGCGGCCGCAGCCGCAGGTCTCGGTCTCGTCGCGATTGACCGTGATGTGGCCGATCTCGCCGCCGGCTCCAAAGGCGCCCGAGACGAGCTTGCCGCCGGCAACCACGCCGCCGCCCACGCCGGTGCCGATGGCGATGAGCACGAAGCTCTTGGAGCCACGTGCCGTACCCTGCCACAGCTCGCCCAGGGCAGCTGCGTTGGCATCGTTCACGAAGGCGAGGTTGGCGCGCGGGAACGTGCGCTTGATGGCGGCCTGCAGCCCCTCGGGGTCGAGCTCGATGTTGGCGAGCATGCCCACCTTGCCGTCATCGTCAACCGGACCGGGAACGTCAAGGCCGATGGCGATGACATCATCGGGGGTGCCGCCGTTCTCCGCAAGCAGTCCCTTGAGGCCGTTGGTGACGACGGCAAACGCCGCCTCGCTCACGATCTCGCCCGTCGGGATCTTGGTGACAGCCTCAAGCGTGCCCTCGGTCGAGAACAGGCCGACCTTGATGCTCGTACCGCCGATGTCAATGCCCAGCACACGATCCATGGTGAATTCTCCTTCCAGATAGACGCAATGCACGTCAAAAAACTACCAACCAGTATCGCTCAAAAGCACGGGGTGTGAACATCGTATCGACAGGCGAGCAATGCGCACCGCTGGGCTACACTCAATGGGAAGAACAAAGGCGCCGTCCCCAAGAGACGGGAACAACGGCACCTCCACGTCACAGAGCGGATGCACCAACGAACGGAGAGTCATGAACACCACCGACGACACCACGCAGATCAAGATTCCCGGCACCCCAGAGATGGCTTCCCCCGCAGCGCTCGACAACCCCAAGGCCGACCTTGCCGCCCTTGAGGACCTCGAGCGTCACCTGTTTGCGCACCGGTTTGCCCAGGCGGGAATCAACAGCTTCAACGGCTCCATCAACCCCCCGAAGGCCTCCCGGGACAGCGGAGAGGTGCTCGCCATCCTTGAGCAGGAAGACCACGAACTGCTCTGCTCAGAGGCGACGGGCGCCATGCTCCAACGCCTCTCGGGGCACAGGGAGCTTCTCACGGACACGCAGAACGCCCAGGTCAAGATCCTCATGCGCGATCGCGCCGCCATCGTCGACGTGCCAGCCGAGGAGCAGGCGGCCTTCACGCGCCTGACCAACGAGTCGTTTGACGTCTGGCAGAAGGCCAAGGTCGGAAACGACTGGGCATCGTTCGAGCCCTACCTCGACCGCATCGTCGAGGCCATGCGCACCATCGCAGGCTACAAGAACGCCTCTGCCGATCCCTACGACGTGTGGCTCGACGAAAACGAGCACGGCACCGACCGCGCTTTCTACGACTCGTTCTTCTCGCAGGTAAAGGAGGTCGTGGTTCCGCTTCTGGCCGACGTCATCGCATCGGGCCGCCAGCCGTCCAAGCGGATGTTCGAGGGCAAGTTTGACGAGCAGCGGCAGTGGGCGCTCGCGCGCGACCTCATAGAGCTCGAGGGGCTCGACAAGGACAAGATGCTGCTCACCAAGACCGAGCACCCCTTCTCTGATGCCCTGACGACCAACTATGGCATCATCGCGAGCCATGTCCACGAGGACGACATCCTCTCCAACGTCTATTCGATGCTTCACGAAGGCGGCCATGCGCTGTACGAGACCGAGGGCAACCCCGCGTTTGACTACACCTCGCTCAAGGGCGGCACGTCGGCAGGCATGCACGAGTCGCAGTCACGCTTCTTCGAGAACTACGTCGGCCGCTCCGAGGCGTTTGCCCCGACGCTGCTGCACGCCATGCGCAAGCACTTCCCCGGACAGATGAACCGCGTGACCGCACGTCAGCTCTTCATGGCGGCCAACCGCGCCGAGCCCGGGCTCATCCGTACCGAGGCAGACGAGCTGACCTACCCGCTCCACGTGCTCATCCGTTACGAGATCGAGCAACTGCTTATGTCTGGCGAGGCGCATGCTTCCGACGTGCCCAAGCTCTGGCGTGACCGTTACAAGGCGTACCTGGGAATCCGCGTGCCTAACGACACGAAGGGCGCGCTCCAAGACGTCCACTGGAGCCAAGGCGCCATCGGGTACTTCCCCACGTATGCCGTCGGCAGCGCATACGGGGCGCAGTTCCTGGCAGCCATGGAGCGCTCCAGGATCGACTTCGACCTGCTCCTCTCGCGCGGGGACCTCGCACCGATTCGTGCCTGGCTGAAGGACAACATCTGGCGCCATGGGCGCTCGAAGGACTCGGCCGACATCATCCGCGATGCCTGCGGCGAGGAGTTCTCGGCCACGTACTACACCGACTACCTCGTCAAGAAGTATTCGGCCATCTACGGGCTGTAGCCATGCGCGCATTGGTCCAGCGCGTCTCCCAGGCCAGCGTCACGGTTGAGGGCTCCGTCACCGGAAGCTGTGGGCGAGGCTTCCTCATCCTGCTTGGCGTCGGTCCCTCAGACGACGAGGCGTGCGCGCGCAAGCTCTGGGACAAGATCGTGCGCCTGCGGGTCTTTGAGGACGAGGACGGCAAGATGAACCGCTCGCTCGCCGACATCGGCGGCGAGGTGCTCGTCGTCTCCCAGTTCACGCTCTATGCGGACTGTCGGAGGGGCAACCGCCCCTCCTTTACGGGTGCCGCCAGCCCTGAGCTGGGGGAACGCCTCTACGAGCACTTCTGCGAGCTTGCGGAGGCGGACGCACCCTGCGGCCGCGGCGTCTTTGGCGCAGACATGCAGGTCGCGCTCGTCAACGACGGGCCCGTGACGATCTGGCTCGACACCGACGAGCTCTCCCGCTCGCGACGAGGGTGACGGCCATTCTTTCTAGGCCATTACGCGACGCGATTGCCCCTTCACTTTTCCTTCACATGCGCTAAAGTGTTGTACGCACGGCTCGTCTCTACGAAAGGAGTTCATATGAGCAAGTACATGGACGAGTTCAAGGAGTTCATCGCTCAGGGCAACGTCATGGACATGGCTGTCGGCGTCATCATCGGCGGCGCCTTCACGGGCATCGTCACCTCCCTCACCGACAACATCATCAACCCGCTCATCACCACCATCACGGGCGGCGGCGCCGACATGGCTGGCTCGCTCGTTATCGCTGGCATGGACTTTGGCGCCCTCATCAGCGCAATCATCAACTTCCTGATTGTCGCCTTCATCGTGTTCAACCTGGTTAAGGCCGTCAACAAGTTCAAGTCCACCCTCATTCCGGAGGCCCCTGCCGAGGAGGCTCCCGCACCCATCTGCCCGCACTGCCTCGAGGAGGTCAAGGAAGGCGCAACGCGCTGCCCGCACTGCGCAGGCGAGATCCCCGGTGGCGCCAAGGCATAAGCCACCCACTCATAGCTCACGCAAGAAGAAGGGCGACCCCTGGGGGCCGCCCTTCTTCTTGCGTGAGTACCTGGCCTGATCGCGTTGGAAGCGGCAACTACAGCTGCTCCAGGACTTCCTGACGCGAGATCGAGATCTCGAGGTTGCCGTTGCGGCAGCGCAGCTCGTCGATGAAGGCACGCTCTGCGGAAGGGCTTGCCATGCCGACGTTGTAGGTCAGGCGGTAGAGGCTGCCCATGTTGGTCGTCTTGACGGAGAGCAGCCCGTGATAGGTGGTGTAGGTGCGCAGCACGTCATCAAAGAGCGTGGTGTAGTCAAGGTCCTCGGGAACGGTGATGCACAACGTGCGGTCCGTCTCATCGCTGCCCGACCCAAAGCCGACCGTCTGGTACACCAGGAAGCCGCCCGCGAGAATGAGGGTCGTCAGCACGGCGTAGCCCACATAGCCCATGCCGCAGACGAGGCCAACCACCATGGCTAGGAAGATGAAGCCGATGTCACGGGCAGAGCCGGGAACGCTGCGGAAGCGCACCAGGCTGAAGGCGCCGGCGACGGCGACGCCCGTCCCCACGTTTCCGTTGACCATCGAGATGACCACGCTGACGATGGCGGGCAGCATGGCAAGCGTCATGACAAAACCCTTGTTGTGGCGGCTGCGGTAGCAGTAGACGAACGCAAGCACAAGGCCCAGCACCAGGGCACAGGCGACGCTCGTCACAAACGGCATCAGGGAAAGCGTGCTCACGGTGGTATTTGCAGTTGAGTACAGAGAGTCAAACATGGGAGAGGTCCTTCCTAAGACGGGAGAGGGCATACAGCGTCTTGAGTTGTGCGGGACAGGAGACTAGGCGACGGCAGCCTTGAGATGCGCCGGGGCCATGTGGCGGTATGCGGGGAGACTCGACACCCGCTCCCGCTCGAAAACGGGGGCGGACTGCCTGCGCCTGGACTCGCGGAGGCTGTGGGCGAGCCGCGTCTGATAGGCAGTGCCATACTTCGAGAAGCTCGTCTTGAAGATGCGCTCGGCAGACAGGAACTTCACCAGCCAAAGCGGCATGGCACCGTCGCATTTGACCTCGAGCAGCACCTTGCCATCCGGAAGAATCTGCGTTCCCGCATCACCCAAGGCAAGGTCGAGTCCCTCGGTGCGGTAGCGCACGCGGCGGTCAAAGGTCATGCGAAACTCGTGGTCATGTGCCGCATAGTAGGCCACGCGGTCATAGGCAATGTAGGTGGCGGGTACCAGGCCCCCATAGCGCTTGATGGAGAAGTCCAGCTCGCGCTCGATCTGGTTCTGAGGGTCACCGTTTCCTGCAAGGAACTGCTCCGCACGTGACGCGCTCATTGTGGCGCGGCGCTTGTACACCACGCCGTCGCTCTTCTTCTTGAGCTCCAGAAAGACGTCCTGGTCCGCCGACGGCGTGCCGTAGCTGCGCACGCGCACCTTCTCCTTGTAGAGCGGCTTCTCGAGCGAGCGGCGGATGAGCAGGCTCGTGGGGGTGTCGTAGTAGACGTTGCACACCGTGGAGGGGCCATACTGGTCGGGGACCATATATGCGCTCATGGCATGCATGAGGCGCGCGCACTGCTCCTCGGTGATCTGGTATTTGATCTCGTAGCGCTTGAACGTGAGTTGCATGATGGTCTGTCCCTTCTCGCTGTAGATACGATACGGTGCAGACCTTAAAAGACCTTAAAAGGACGTCGCGCGTCACAGACGCGCGACGTTGCTAGACACAACCTGAAAGAAGCTTATTGCTCAGCGGGAAGCTCGCCCGTTTCGAGGATCTGCTGCAGTGTCGCCTCATCGAGGACGGGCACGCCCAGCTGCTGCGCCTTGGTGAGCTTTGAACCTGCGGCAGCCCCAGCCACCACGTAGCTCGTCTTCTTTGAGACCGAACCCGACACCTTGGCCCCCAGCTCCTTGAGCGCATCCCCCGCAGCCGAGCGCGTCATCGTGTCGAGCGTTCCCGTCAGCACAAAGGTGAGGCCCGCCAATGTCTGTGGACGCAGGGGCTCCGCCTGCTCTTCCTCAAGCACGACCCCCGCCTGGCGCAGGCGCTCGACGACGGCCAGGTTTCGGGGAATCGAGAAGAACTCATGCAGGCTTTGGGCAATCTTGGGACCGATTCCCTCGACGGCGGCGATGTCCTCCTCGCTCGCCATCGCAAGCGCCCCCATGGATCCAAAGCGCTTTGCCAGCGCAGCCGCAACGCTCGCCCCCACATGGCGGATGCCCAGGCCAAAGAGCACGCGCGCGAGCCCGCGGCCCTTGCTTTCCTCGACCTGGCCCATGACCTTCTTGGCAATGGTGTGCCCGACCACGATCTTCTCGCCCGCGACGCTCATGCGCCCGGTCCAGAGTTCGGCCAGGGCGTCCTCGGTCAGGCGGTCGTAGAAGTCGGCGACATCGGTCAGCAGCCCCTGCTCGACAAGGCCCTTGACCAGCTCCTCGCCCAGCCCGTCGATGTCCATGGCGCCGCGGCTGCCCCAATGGATGAGACGCTCGGAGGCCTGGGCGGGACAGTCGATGGAGACGCAGCGGTAGGCGACCTCCCCTTCCTCGCGAACCACGGGACTCCCGCAGCTCGGGCAGACCTCGGGCATCTCCCAGAGCGGCCGCGCCTCGTGCGCGGGGCCCTCCTCGCCCTCGGTCACGGGACCCACGACCTCGGGGATGACGTCGCCGGCCTTGTGCACCACGATGGTGTCGCCCACGCGCACGTCCTTGCGGCGGATCTCGTCGATGTTGTGCAACGTGGCGCGCGCGATGGTGGAGCCCGCGACCACCACGGGGTCAAACTCCGCGACGGGCGTCAGCACGCCGGTACGGCCCACCTGGATGCGGATCTCGCGCAACGTGGTGCGCTTCTCCTCGGGCGGGAACTTGTAGGCGATGGCCCAGCGCGGCGCACGGGCCGTGAATCCCAGCGCGGCCTGGCTGGCAAAGGAGTCGACCTTCACCACCACGCCGTCGATGTCGTAGTTGAGGTCCTCGCGATGCGCCAGGGCCTGTGCGCAGAAGTCATGCACCTCCGCCGCCGAATGGCAGAGCGCCGCATGGTCATTCACGCTGAAGCCACAGTCACGCAGCCACTGGAGAAACGCCCACTGGCTGGTGACCGACACGGGCGCCACGTCCGCGATGGCGTAGATGAAGGTCTCGAGGTCGCGATGGGCCGTGACGCGCGGGTCCTTCTGGCGCAGGCTTCCTGCGGCAGCATTGCGCGGGTTGGCAAAGGGCTCGCGCCCGGCAGCGTCAGCATCCTCGTTCAGGCGCACGAAGCTGTGCTTGGGCATGTAGACCTCGCCGCGCACCTCGATGGACTGGCCAAGTCCCTCCCCCTCCACAAGCGAGAGACCCTTGCCCTCGAGCGCGGCGGGCACGTCCTTCACCGTGAGCACGTTGGCCGTGACGTTCTCGCCCGTGGTGCCGTCACCGCGCGTCGCGGCGCGGACGAACTGCCCGTCACGATAGGTGAGCGCTATGCCCAGGCCGTCGATCTTGAGCTCGCAGGTGTAGGCGACGGGGTTGCTCTCGCTCGCCCCGAGCGCCTCGTCGGTGCGGGCGAGCCATTCGTCCAGCTCGTCCAGGTCCATGGCGTCATCCATGGAGTACATGCGCTGGGCATGGGTAACGGGCTCGAACTGCTCGCTCACGTAGCCGCCCACACGCTGGGTGTAGCTCTCGGGAGTGACCAGCTCGGGATGGGCGGCCTCGATGTCGAGGAGCTCGTGGCGCAGGCGGTCGAACTCGGCGTCGGTCATCTCGGGCGCGTCGAGGGCATAGTAGCGGTATGCCGCATGGTTGAGCATGCGGTTGAGCTCTGTCGCGCGGCGCGCGTAGTCACCGTCGCCCGGTGCCGGTGCAGGCGACGCCTCCTCAAAGGCGTCCCCAAAGAGCGATGCCTGCTGTCCCGTATATCCGTCTGCCATGTTTCCTCCCGCCCTCGTCATGTGCACGCTCCACTTTACCGCAACGCGTTTTGTGCGGAACCGTCACCTGCGATTTGGCCTCCTACCTTCCTATTAACAAACAATCGATGCATATCAATTACTTAAACAATGCATCTAGCAGGGTGTTTATAAATCAAGTACTCAATAACCAAATTTGATTGTTTGTTATTAAACTTGCATCACACGAGCTCAATATGCTCCCACGCGTCCTCGTCTTGAAGCGACGCCCTAAGCACCTCAAGCTCGCTCCTCCTCCGCGCTGCCCTGCGAGCAAGACGTCTGCGAGCCTGCACCCCAAGTGCGCCCGGCATTGCCGACCAGAGCAAGTCCTGCCGCATTCTTGCCAACTCCCGCACGCGCATGGCGGCACGGGTCATTTTGAACTTCTCTGAAGCACCTCTATCCAAGGCGTCAAGCACCAGGGTCATAAGGTTGTCGAGACCACCCTTCTCGATAAGATCCTCTTTGGTGACCGAGAAGACAAGACGCCCAGCGGCAGCAAGCTCGCAATCACGACGACGGTCGTCCACGTACTTTTCGCGAACGTCTTCCAATGCCGCACTCAGCTGTCGTTGAGAAGAATCCTCGCCCGCGTACTCCCTTAGCCTTTGCGCTGCCGAGACGACTTTCCCGAGGTCGAAGTGGTCTTCCCCGTCGTAGTTGAGGCCAACCGTACCGTTAGCAAACAGCATGTCAGGCACACGAGATGCTCTCGTTGCCTTCTCGGAAACTGGAACACGCTTGTTCAGAACGACCGGATCAATCCCATATCCACCGTATTCCAGCGGAAGGGCAGCCATCACCGCAACGAGCGCCTCCGTAGGTGACCACGCATTGTCCATCACGTAGCTCAACGCCTTAGCAGCTCTCGTAATGCCGCGCACGTGCGTACAAAGCTTTGCGAAGGTGCGGATTTTCTCAACAGACGTCACTGGATCGACCCAGTACGCCACGTCTCCGTCATGAGGGTCAGCGGGATCGCGGCTAAAACTGCCGCAGAGCTCGCACCCCAAGAGCACAAGATTCATAAGCGGCATGACCTGGGCCATTTCGATAAACAGCAGCTCAGGCGATGAAGCCTGGACGCCCTCGCCGAGCGACACGAATGCGCGCTGCATAGCTGGCTGGCTGAACACTTTGCAGGTGATGCCCTTCGACTGGAGACGCTCAAGTTGGTCGAGAACCGCAACTTCGAGCATGCAGCCCTGGGGGACATGCCATGAGCCAACGCTCACGTCAGCAAGCAGCTTTGGCGTAAACCGCTTCCTTTCAGGGCCTGGATCTGGCGGCAGCAGAAGTTCGCGTTCTTTTGGGACGCCATTCTTGCCCGTCAGCCCTTGTCGTGCGGCCCTAAGAGCCGCGAGCGCCGAGATTCCACAGAGCGCAAGCTGCATCGTTCCTCGCAATCGTTATACCACAGTGGGTATAGATTAACATACATTCAAAATCTATTTAAAGATTATTGATATAGATACTCGCAGGTAAAAGGACTAATATCAATAGTCATTAACTTTGAATGTATGTTATGTGAACGGCAAGCAGCCCTGATCCCGGTCATCCATGCTGGATCAGTCGTTCTTGTAGCGTGTCTTACGCCACGGACGCCTTGTAGCCCGCGTCCTCGACCGCCTTGACGAGCTTCTCGTCCTTGGTGATGAGGCCAACCTCCATGGTCGCCGTACCCTCGTCGAGGCTCACGGCCACGTTGTGTCCGCCGGCCTTCTCCAGAGCCTCCTTGACGTGTGCCACGCAGTGCTCGCACATCATGCCCTCTACGTTCAGGTTTACCGTCCTCATGTCTTCCTCCTTGCTGTCTTCAGCCACTTCTTTGACCGTTGTCTCTACAGGCTCAAGCGGCGCCGCGGACACGGCCTTCCCGCTCGGCTTCCACGTGCGCAGGCGCAGGGCGTTTGAAACCACAAAGACGCTGCTGAATCCCATGGCTGCCGCACCGATCATGGGGTTGAGCGTGATGCCCCAGGGGCTCAGGGCGCCCATCGCGACGGGGATGCAGATGGCGTTGTAGAAGAGCGCCCAGAAGAGGTTCTGCTTGATGTTTGTCATGGTCGCGCGGCTGAGCTCGATGGCCGTGGGCACGTCGGAGAGGTCCGAGCGCATGAGCACCACGTCTGCCGAGCTGATGGCCACGTCGGTCCCCGCGCCGATGGCGATGCCCACGTCAGCGCGGGCAAGCGCCGGGGCGTCGTTGATGCCGTCACCCACCATGGCGACCTTCTCGCCTGCCTGCTGGAGAGCACGAACCTTCTGCTCCTTCTCGTCTGGGAGAACGCCCGCAATGACCTCGTCCACACCCACCTGCCGGCCCACGGCCGCCGCCGTGCGCTCCTGGTCACCCGTCAGCATGACCGTGCGCACCCCCATCTGCCGCAGGCGTGCGATCGCGTCTGCGCTGGTTGCCTTGATGGGGTCAGCCACGGCGACGAGCCCGAGCAACGCTCCATCGCTGGACACATAGAGTGGGGTCTTTGCCTGCAAGGCGAGCTCGTTGGCGCGGCCCTCGAACGTGGAGATGTCAACCTCCCCCTCTTCCATCAGGCGCGCGTTGCCCACCAGCGTCACACGCCCGTCGACGGCGGCGACAAGGCCCCCTCCGGGAATCTGCTCGAAGTCCTCAATCGACACGTCCTGATCAATCCTGGGCGCCACCTCGTCGGCATAGGCACAGATGGCCTGGGCGAGGGGATGCTCGCTCTTGCGCTCGAGTGCCGTGACGGCAAAGAGCAGGTCGACCTCCTCTTTCCCCTGGGCACAGATGACGTCGGTCACGCGCGGCGACCCCTCGGTCACCGTGCCCGTCTTGTCCAGCACCACGGTCGTGAGCGAGCAGGCCGTCTCGAGCGACTCGGCGTCCTTGATAAGAATCCCGTTGGCCGCACCGCGCCCCGTGCCCACCATGATGGCCGTGGGCGTCGCCAGGCCAAGCGCGCAGGGACAACTGATGACCAGCACCGATATGGCGTGCGTGAGCGCGGTGGCAAAGTCGCCCGACAGGGCGAGCCACCCCACCAGCGTCACGGCAGCAATGGCCAGCACCACCGGCACGAACACACCCGCGATGCGGTCTGCCTGGCGCTCGATGGGTGCCTTGGAGCTGGTTGCCTCGTCCACAAGGCGAATGATGCGCGCCAGCGTCGTGTCCTCTCCCACGGCGCGCGCCTCCATGACAAACCAGCCACGCGTGCTCACCGTGGCTCCCGTCACCTGGCTACCCACCGACTTCTCCACAGGCACCGGCTCACCCGTGATGGCGCTCTCGTCCACAAGGGCACTACCCTCGACCACCACGCCGTCAACGGGCAGCGACTCTCCTGCCCGAACGACCACGCGGTCCCCCAGCACCACCTCGTCGGTAGAGATGACCTGCTCGGAGCCGTCGCGCAGCACCGTGGCCGTCTTGGGGGCCAGGTCCATGAGCTTGGTGATGGCGTCAGTCGTGCGGCCCTTGGCGCGCGCCTCAAAGAACTTCCCCAGCGTGATGAGGGTCAAGATCATGCCCGCAGAGTCAAAGTAGAGGTTGTGCATGGCGGCATGGGCCAGCTCCATGTCCATCTGCCCGAGCGCAAGCGCCATCTTGTACAAGTTGACCACGGAAAACGTCGCGCTTGCCGCGGAACCGATGGCAATGAGCGAGTCCATGTTGGGCGATGCGTGAGTGAGCGTCCTGAACCCCGTGATGAAGTAGTGCCTGTTGACGAACAGGATGGGGATGCAGAGCAAAAGCTGCGTGAGCGCGTTTGCCATCATGCCTTCCATGCCCGCAAGGCCTGGCAACTCGGGCCAGCCGAACATGGGGCCCATCGCAATGTAGAAGAGCGGAATGGAGAAGATCGCCGAGACGACGAGCTGACGGCGCTTCTCCTCGATTGCCTGATCGATGACGGAGTTGGGGGCAGGCGCGGCGGCGGAGCCTGCCTTTGCGCTGCGGCTACGCAGCGAGGCGCCATATCCCGCCCGCTCGATGGCCGCGATGACGGCGTCAATCGTCTTGGGAGAGCCGTCGTAGGTGAGCTCCATGCTGTTCTTGAGCAGGTTGACGTTGGCCTCGGTGACACCGGCGCACTCGCCGGCAGCCTTGCCGACGCGCGCCGAGCATGCCGCGCACGTCATGCCCGTTATGTCAAAGGTCTCCTTTGTGGTAGCCATCGTGCGACTCCTAGCTGAACTTCTTGAGGAGGTCCATGACCTCGTCGATGACCTCGTCGTCACCCGCCTGGATGCGCTCGGTCACGCAGGTCTGGAGGTGGTCACGCATGACGATGCGCGAGATGGACGCCACGGCCTTCTCCACCGCGGCAAGCTGCGTCAGGACGTCACCGCAGTAGCGGTCCTCCTCGACCATCGCCTTGATGCCGTTCAGCTGGCCGATGGCTCGGTTCACGCGCCTCGTGACGTCACGCTTGAGCTCCTCGGAGCGCGGCGTGTGCTTCTGGTGACAGCAGGACCCTTCTGCCATGTCTCCTCCTCTGCTTGACACAGAGGAGAATATACCCCCAAGGGGTATCTGTCAAACCATGACTCACAAGGGTCCCACCCATTTGAGTCAAATTGACTCGGAAGGGAGCGTCCCTTCCGAGTCAGGCTATTCGCCTGGCTCCACCTCGTCAGGCTCGACAGGCGTGTCATCCGCATCCTCGCGCAGGGCACGTGCCTCGGCAAAGGCGGCGCGCATGGTGGGGTTCTTGTACGTCAGCTTGCGAATGGTAAGCGCGTCAGCCTTGTCGTTGGCAAGGCGCAGCTGGCGCTCAGACGACGTGAGGCTCTCCTTGACGCGCTGGAGATCTGCGATGGCGCGGTCGATCTGGTCGATGGCATCGTTGAACTTGCGGCTCGCACGCTCGTAGTTGGCGCCAAACTCGCGCTTGAACTTCTCCATGCGCTCTTCGAAGTGCGTCACGTCTATGTTCTGCTGACGCACCGCGGCCAGCTCGCGCCGCGCCTCGAGCCCCGCCAGCGCGGCGTTGCGCAGGATGGTGATCATGGGCACGAAGAGCTGCGGGCGGATGACGTACATCTTGGGATACTCATAGCTCACGTCGGCAATGCCGCCGTTGTAGAACTCGTTCTCGGGCTCGAGCATGCTGACCAGCACCGCATACTCGCAGTTCTTGTTGCGGCGGTCCTGGTCGAGCTTCTTGAAGAAGTCGGCGTTCTTGTGGTGGTGGACGCTGTCCTCCTCCTCGGTCTTCATCTCGAACATGATGGAGAGGATCTCTACACCGTCCTCGTCCACCTCGCGATAGACGTAGTCGCCCTTGGAGCCGCCGACCACCTCGTTGTCCTTGTGGAACTCGGCATTTCTGAACGCGGTGGCACGCCAGCGGTTGAACTCCATCTCGCAGTGCTGCTCGAGCGACTCGCCAATCAGCTTGGTGGTAAGTCGCGTGCGCTGGTCACGCAGGCGGGCAATCTCGTCATCGCGGTCACGGAGCTGCGCGTCTTTGTACGCCACCTGCTCGTTCATGCGCACGGTGAGCGCCGCCTCGACCTGGTCGCGCTCGGTCTGCGCCTGCCTAACCTGGCCTTCCAGCTCCACGACGTGGCGCTCCGCCTCGGCGGTTGCGGTCGCCACGGCCAGGGCCTGCTCTGCCTGGTGCGTGGCCCCCAGGGAGGAGATCTGCTGCTCGAGGGCGCCAATGCGGGCGTCTCGCTCCGCGACCTGCGCCTCGAGCTGCGCCTGCTCGGCGTCTCTCTCCCTCAGGGCGTCCGACACGGCCCCTTCCACCGCCAGGCGCCGCGTCTCGTCAAAGGCCGCAACCTGTGCGCTCAGCTGCGCAATCTGCGCATCGCGCGCAGCAAGCTCCTGGTCGCGCTCCCCCCTCGCCTTCAGGCGCTCTGCCTCGACGGCACGTTCGTGCGCCACCTTGAGCAGGCGCTCCCGCTCGGAAAGGTCGCGCTCGAACTCCGCGTCGCGCACCTGTCTGAGCAGATTTGCATATCCCGACTCGTCAACTTGGAAAACCTTGCCGCAGTGTGGGCATCGAATCTCGTTCATGTGCGCTCCCTCGTAGCCATCCTCTTGCCCATAAGCATACGTCACGTGCCGGACAACAAAGGCGTCAGGATTGCCAAGCTGTGCCTTTGGGCTTTCCCACGCGCAACGTTCCATGCGATAATGCGCACATACCATGTCGCACAAAGGAGCACCCATGGACGCCACTGCCTACGCCGAGCACGTCACCATACTGCAGGAGGAACTTGTCTGCGCCCTTGGCTGCACGGAGCCCATAGCGGTCGCGTACGCCGCGGCGCTTGCCCGCGCGGCGCTGGGGGCCCTCCCCCGCCACATCGACGTCTCGTGCAGCGGCAACATCATCAAGAACGTCAAGAGCGTCACCGTCCCCAACTCGGGCGGCATGCGGGGAATCGAGGCTGCCGCGATCCTTGGCGTGCTCGGAGGAGACGAGACGCGAGCCCTTGAGGTGCTCGAGGCAATCACGGACGAGCACCGGGCGGTCACGCCAGAGCTCGTCAGCCAAGGGTACTGTTCCGTCGAGCTTGCGGAGGGCGTGTCAAACCTGTACGTCCGCATCGTGGCGACACGCGACGGGCACACCGCGATCGCCTGCATCGAAGAGCGCCACACCAACGTGGTCGAGCTCACGCTTGACGGCAAGGATGTGGCGGTCGGAGAGGTCCGTGCTCTGAAGACGAGGGAGGGGGAAGCTGTGCAGGACCCCCGCGCCCGCCTTACGCTCACATCCATCTGGGAGTTTGCCCATACCTTTGCCCTCGACGACCTCGACGAGCTCATCATGCGGCAGATCGAGACAAACAAGGCCATCTCTGACGAGGGCCTGCGCGGCGACTGGGGCGCCAACATCGGGCGCACCCTGCTCAAGAGCCGCAGCAACGACATCACCTGCAAGGCGCGCGCGACCGCGGCTGCGGGGTCTGACGCGCGCATGAGCGGCTGCAGCATGCCCGTCGTCATCTGCTGCGGAAGCGGAAACCAGGGCATCACTTGCTCCATGCCCGTGCTCGAATATGCCCACGAGCTCTGGTCGACCCGTGAGGAGCTCGTGCGCGCCGTCGTGCTCTCTGACCTCACAGCCGTGCACGTCAAGTACTACATTGGGGAGCTTTCCGCCTTCTGCGGAGCCGTCAGCGCGAGCTGTGGTGCCGGCGCCGGCATCTGCCTGCTCCGTGGGGGCTCCTTCGACCAGTTTGAGGCCACCGTCGTAAACACCTTGGTCAACGTGGGCGGCATCGTGTGCGACGGGGCAAAGCCCAGCTGCGCCGCCAAGATCAGCGCCGCCGTCGACGCCGCCATCCTGGGCTGCGACATGGCCCTTGCGGGAAACAACTTCCTCCCTGGCGAGGGCCTTGTGGGCGACACTCCCGAGGAATCCATCCGTGCCATGGGTTACGTGGGGCGCGTGGGCATGCAGCCGACCGACGTGGAGATCTTGAACATCATGATCGGCAAGACCAACGTCAGCTAGTCAGGTCCGACACGGTGCGAGCCTCGTCCTGTGCCCTGCGCCGTCAGGCCTCATAAAGAGCGTCCACATCGGCTTCCCACGAGATAAGCTGAACGCGCTCGGCCATTTTGGCCGAATTGTCGGGATGCGCCCTCATGACAAGAAAGAGCCCCGTAAAGATCACCGCACCCACGAGCAACGCGACAAGGGCCGCGTGCAGCAGCGATTTGCGCACCTGCATAGCAAACCCCCTTCTTGTGCCGACAGGCAATCGACAAAACGTTTCATATGCAGGTGGTACGCCTTGGTCAGGCAATCTGTCTCACATGCTCACAATGAGAAGAAGCTGTCTTGGCCTCTCAGATCCCGCTCTGGGACGTCTTCCAGAAGGGGTCCCTCCAACCCGTCGGCGGCACGGGTCGCCAGTTCGTCAGCGCGCTCGTTGAGCGGGTTACCCGCATGGCCCTTGACCCACACCCACGTGACCTCATGCGGCTTGGCGGCCTCGATCAGCCTCAGCCAAAGCTCCTTGTTACTCACGGGCTTGCGCTGCGCATTCTTCCAACCCTTGCGAATCCACCCATAGATCCAGTGCTGATTGAAGGCGTTCACCACATATTGAGAGTCCGAGTGGAGCTCCACCTCGCAGGGACGCTTGAGGGACTCGAGGGCCACCGCGGCAGCCATGAGTTCCATGCGGTTGTTGGTCGTCTCAAAGAAGCCCTGGCAGACTTCCTTGCGATGCTCCACGCCCGAGGGGTCCACATAGAGCAGGACCACGCCATAGCCACCAGGGCCGGGATTGCCACGCGAAGAGCCGTCCGTATAGGCGACCACGCGCATGCGACGTGCCTCCGTCACTTTGCCTCCGCCCAGTTGGATCCATAGCTCACATCCGCCAGCAAGGGAACGCGCAGCTCGACGATGCCCTCCATCGTCTCGCGCACGAGGGCGGAGAGTGCCTCGATCTCGTCCTCGGGAACCTCGAAGTCAAGCTCGTCATGAATCTGGAGCACGAGCTTTGATTTCAGGCCCTCCTCGCGGAGACGCTCGGCAACGCGCACCATGGCGATCTTGATGATGTCAGCGGCAGAGCCCTGCATGGGGTGGTTCATGGCAGTGCGCTCGCCAAAGGCCTGCATCTGGCGATTGCGCGCGTTGATTTCGGCAATGTGGCGCTTGCGGCCGTACATGGTGGCGACCCACCCGTGCTTGTGGGCAAAGGCCACCTGCCCGTCAAGGAACGCCTTCACGCCAGGATAGGCCTCGAAGTAGCGGTCGATCATGGACTGTGCCTCGGCCCTGCCGATCTTAAGGGAGGTTGCCAGCCCATAGGCCTGCTGGCCATACACGATGCCGAAGTTGACCGCCTTGGCACGGCTGCGCAGCTGCGGGGTGACCTCCTCAACGGGCACGCCGAAGACGCGCGCCGCCGTTGCGGCATGGAAGTCGGCGCCCTCGTTGAAGGCGGCGACCAGCCCCTCGTCAGCCGAGAGGTGTGCGAGCAGCCTCAGCTCGATCTGCGAGTAGTCACAGGCCAAGAAGACGCATCCTTCGGGCACCGTAAAGGCGGTGCGCACACGATGGCCCAGCTCGGAGCGCGTGGGGATGTTCTGAAGGTTGGGTTCGGAGCTGGAAAGGCGCCCCGTTGCCGCCACCGTCTGGTTGAGGCTCGTGTGGATGCGCCCGTCGCCCGCGATGAGCCCGGGAAGGGCATCAAGGTAGGTGCTCTTGATCTTTGCGCGCTCGCGATACTCAAGGACATCCGCCACGATGGGATAGCGATGGCTCAGGTCCTCCAAGACCTTGGCATTGGTTGAGTAGTAGCCACGCTGCGTCTTTTTGAGGCCAAAGGTGGGAAGACCCATCACGTCAAAGAGCACATGCGACAGCTGCATGGGCGAGTCGACGTTGAAGCGCTCGCCAGCTCGCTCGTAGATGCCATCGATCATGCCCTCGATCTCTGCGCCAAGATCGGCAGACTGCTCGGCAAACTTCGAGCTGTCAGCGTGGAGACCCGTACGCTCCATGGCAAGGAGGACGGGAAGCAGCGGCAGCTCGATGCTGTCAAAGAGCTCGAGCGAGCCATCCTCTTCGAGGGCCTTGGCAAGCGGCTCGCGCAGCACCGCCACGCAGAGCGCATCGATTGCGCGGCGTGGGAGCTCCTCCGTGGGCTCGGGGGGCGTCAGCTGCAGGCGCTGCTCGGCAAGGCTCGCAACCTCATAGGATGACCTGTCGGACTCGAGCAGGTAGTCAGCCACGGAAGTGTCAAAGATGCGGGCGGGGTCGACTTCGGAGGCCTCGATGAGCGCAGGTTCGGAAGAGTCCTTGGGGAAGATGGTGTGCAGCGCACCCTTGACGTCATCAGAGGCGATCTTGCCCCTTCTGACCAGGGTGGCAAGGGTCGCGTCCGCGTCCTGGTCGTCAAAGCGGAGGAGGGCGTCTTCCGTGGCCACCCAAAGCGTGCGGCCAAGCCCGAAGAGTGCATCCTGCGGCTTGTCGTCATCGGCCGTGACGGCAAGCCATTCTCCGCGGTCAAGAGCGTTGGCGAGGGCGTCCTGCGCTTCCGCCCCGGTCAGGATGCCGGGCACCTTGAGCGCGTTTGCCGATGGCGACGCGACGACGCCGCCGGCAAGGTCGAGCACGCGCTTGGCCATGCTCGTGATGCCGAGCGACTGCAGCGCAGCACGCGCCACGTCCACGTCGAAGGTCGGAAACTGTGCGTCGGCAAGGTCCAAGTCAAGCGGCGCATCGGTGCGGATCGTCGCGATCTCGCGACTGAGCAGGGCGTCATCGATGTGCGCGCGCAGGTTCTCGCCCATCTTGCCCTTGACCTCGTCCGCATGCGCTATGACCTCGTCGAGGTTGCCGTACTGCACAATGAGCGCAGCCGCCTTCTTGGGCCCGATGCCCGGAACGCCGGGGATGTTGTCCGAGCTGTCGCCTTTGAGCCCATAGAAGTCCGGGACAAGCTCGGGCGTGATGCCGTGGTACAGGTCATCGACGCTTTCGGGCGTCATGATGGCCACGTCAGAAAGACCGCGCTTGGTGCCCACGATCTTGATGTGGTCCGTCGCCAGCTGATACATGTCGCGGTCGCCCGTGATGAGCAGCATCTCGTAGCCCGCCTCCTCGCCGCGGCGCGCCAGGGTGCCCAGGATGTCGTCACCCTCCCAGCCCTCAAGCTCTACCACCGGCACGTCAAGGGCACGCATGAGGTCCTTCACCCGTGGGAACTGCTCCCGCAGGAGCGGGTCCATAGGTGGACGCTGGGCTTTGTACTGAGGGAGCTTCTCCATGCGCACCTTGGGCTTGCCCTTGTCAAAGGCGCAGATGATGCCGTCCGGCGCAAAGGAGTCCACCATCTTGAGGAACATGGACAGAAACCCAAAGACGGCATTTGTGGGAGTGCCGTCAGGCGCGTTCATGGTGGGAGGCACCGCGTGGAACGCGCGATGCATGAGCGAGTTGCCATCGATGACCGCAATGGTACGCGTCGAAGTCTGGTCAGCCATGAGAAGGTCCTCCCGTCTTGGTCGTGTGAACCATTGTAGCCCAGGGAATGGACGCCTTTTCGTCCCTCCTGTGTCTCCTCTTCTCTACTATAAAACAGTTGTTCTTTAGATGCGAACTATTTTTCATAATCTGAAGAACTTTTGTTTGCTTTCTGCTTGAGATTGTTCTATAGTCTCTTTAACAAACGTATACGTGTTCGATTGAGGAGGATGCCATGGGTTGGTACAACAAAAACGCAGGGTCTCTGTACGGTTTTAGGACTGGATGCCTTGCAGGCCTTGAGGGGGAGGAACGCGAGGAGCGCATAAGGCAGGAACGGCGTCTCTATGGCTACCATTCGCCTAGATTTCTCGAGACTCCACGTCTTGACTATGTTGGGGTAGATCGGCGTACACGAGCAAACACTACCGCACCAGCCGGCTCTTCGCTCGAGGAGGCGCTGACGGGTGCCACATTGACCTCTCTTAGAGAGGCCGCCAGAAAGCTGGGAATCAAAAAGATGAGCGCGGCACCACGAGAAGAGTTGATGGAGCGTCTGATGAGGGCAGTCCCGCTTGAGACAAAGCGCTTCGAGGAGCTGCTGACCATCACAGACAACGAAGCGTTCGAGACGCTGAAGCGCGCCCTCTTGGGAAAGCAGGTCTCCCATCCGGTCGTGCGGCCTCAGCGCAACATCCCCGACCTCCTGCCCTTTGCGTTCGCAAGCCAACAGGACGCTTCCTGCGTCACCTTCATGCCGCCCGAGCTGCAGGCTGCGTTCGGAGGCGTCGATATCGATCGAATCGAGCGCAACCGAAGCCTTAAGCTTGAGGTTATCTCGACCATCCATACGTACGTGACGCTTTGCGGAGTAGCACCGCTCGATGAGGTCTATGCCTACTTCCATTCCCAGACAGAACTTGAGGATGTCACTATGGAAGCCTTCTTCAACGTCATTCAAACGGTTACGGAATGGCAAGGCAACCTCTTCCGCCTCGTCGAGTTCGAAGGGGTCACCTACCTTGTGCATAGGGCAATCGATATCAAACGAGGTTTTCTTGCCCATGACAGCCAAATGGATCAAGAGGTAGACAGGTGGCTCTATGCCCACAGCGTAGAGAGTTGGTTCTACGCCACCGACGATACTCAACCGCCAGCCGGGCACTCATGGGAAGTGCTGTTCAAACAGCAGCGCGGCGTAGCGGCACGTCTTTCGGGAGACATGCCCATAAAAGATGTGTCGAGATTCATCTACGGCCTTCCCTGCGTTCGTGCTCTGACAGGCTACTTTGACAACCATATCCCCTATGGCGAGGACGACTACACCTTCTCTGACAACATGGTCGATCTGCTCATCTACCTCTTTTTGGTGAAGGGGAGCAGCCTTTCTGACGTCTTGAGATGGCTCAGCAGAACGGGATGGAATCTCGGCGAAGGCACCAACTCATCTCCCGAGCTCACGAGGCTTGTCTACCGTCTCAGCCGGCAGCTCCCTCGTTGGGAATACCACGGTTGGTCAGAGGAAGAGTATCTCGACCTCATGAACCTTCCTGCCCTTATCAGTGACACACAGGACTTCGAGGATGCAGAGGGCGATGACGTCGATTACGAAGGTCTCACGGACACGCGCCTTGCCTCATGACAATCCGTTCTCCCACCAAGAACGTCTTGTTTCAAGATTGCGCACGTATTTGGCGGGAAACATTCTGCTGTTAGGCTGAATTGCATTAAACAGCACGCATTCTTTGGTACCGTTAGCTGGACAGCTAGCGCATAAAGGGAGGCGCACATGGCCAAGGACAAGGTCAGCAGCGAGTGGGGGGAACTCCTCTTCGACGACGCCGACATGCAGGAACGCCTGCCCAAGCCCACCTATCGGGAGCTCATGCGGGTCATCAAGGACGGCAAGCCTCTCGATCTTGACATTGCCAACGAGGTGGCCCATGCCATGAAGGAGTGGGCGCTGGAGAAGGGTGCCACGCATTTCACGCACTGGTTCCAGCCCCTGACGGGCATCACGAGCGAAAAGCACGACAGCTTCCTCACGCCCAACGGTGACGGCACCATCCTCATGGCCTTCAGCGGCAAGGAGCTCGTCCAGGGCGAGCCTGACGCGTCCAGCTTCCCAAGCGGAGGCCTGCGGGCTACCTTCGAGGCGCGCGGCTACACCGTCTGGGACCCGACCAGCCCCGCGTTCATCAAGGACGAGGTGCTCTGCATCCCCACAGCCTTTATCTCCTATACCGGAGAAGCACTTGACAAGAAGACGCCTCTCCTGCGCAGCCAGGTCGCACTCGAGATGCAGGCAAAGCGCGTCCTTTCCCTCTTTGGGCGCGAGCCACACCGCGTCACCACCAACATTGGCCCCGAGCAGGAATACTTCCTCATCAAGGAAAGTGACTACCAGGCACGTCCCGACCTCATCCTTACGGGACGCACCCTCTTTGGCGCTCCCCCTGCCAAGGGACAGGAGCTGGAGGAGCACTACTTTGGTGCCATCCGCCCCACGGTCAACGAGTTCATGAAGGAGCTCGACGACGAGCTCTGGAAGCTGGGCGTGCCCGCCAAGACCAAGCACAACGAGGTCGCGCCCTGCCAGCATGAGCTGGCGCCCATCTATGAGCAGGGATCGGTCGCCATCGACGACAACCTGCTCACCATGGAGAAGATGAAGCTCCTTGCCTCTCACCATGGACTCGTGTGCCTGCAGCACGAAAAGCCCTTCGAATACGTGAACGGTTCGGGCAAGCATGACAACTGGTCCCTCTCGGCAGACGGCAAGAACCTCCTTGAGCCAGGTGAGCATCCCGAGGACAACCTCCTGTTCCTGGTGTTTCTTGCCTGCCTGGTGGCCGCGGTCGACGAACATGCCGACCTTCTGCGCATGAGCGTCGCCTCTGCCGGAAACGACCACCGTCTGGGCGCCAACGAGGCCCCGCCAGCCATCGTGTCCGTCTTCTTGGGCGACAACCTCTCCCCCGTCGTTGAGGCACTCATCCACAAGGAGCAGGCGGAGGCGCACGAGAGCGAGCTGATGGACCTCGGCGTTCCCCAGCTGCCCGACATCCTGCGCGACAACACCGACCGCAACAGGACCTCCCCCTTTGCCTTCACCGGCAACAAGTTCGAGTTCCGCATGCCGGGAAGCCGCCAGAATCTCGCCGATCCCAACGTGGTGCTCAACACCGCCGTCGCAGAACAGTGCGACCGCTTCGTCAACTATGTGGCTGACCGTTCCGAAGAGCCCTTCACGCAGGTGGCCATGCGCTTCGTGCGCCATACCTTCCGCGACCACCAGCGCGTCATCTTCAATGGCAATGGCTATTCGCAGGAGTGGGAGGAGGAGGCAGAGCGCCGTGGCCTTCCCAACATCAAGGCCACGCCTGATGCGCTGCCCGCGCTTCTCGACCCCGCAAACATCGCGCTCTTCGAGAAGTACGGCGTGCTGACCGAGGCCGAGATGCACGCACGCTATGTGGCAAAGGCAGAGCAGTACGCAAAGCTCATCAACATCGAGGCCAACTGCATGGTCGACATGGCTCGCAGGCTCTACGTCCCCGCCATCTCATCCTATGCGGGCGACCTCGCCACGGCCGTTGCCGCAAAGGCAGAGCTGGGCATCTCCAGCCCCTCCGAAAAGGGCATCATCACCAGACTGACCCGCGGCATCGACGCCATCTGGAGCCTCGCTGACGACCTGGAGTCGCGTAACTACAAGGCACGCGGCATCGAGGACCCTGGCGAGCAGGACCACTTCTACCTGAACGAGGTGCTCCCCGCAATGCAGGCGCTGCGTGACGAGGTCGACGCACTCGAGCCGATGGTGGGCGACAGCTGGTGGCCCGTGCCCACCTACAACACGATCCTGTACTACGTGTAGCCCGAGACCGGCTTGGAAGGGACGCTCCCCCTTGCGTCACCCCACGGGGTGACGCAAGGGGGAGCGTCCCTTCCAAGCCTCTTTTGCCAGCCTGCTACCGCTCGCAGAGGACGAACTTGGTCTGGAAGGGTCCGAGCTCCGAACCCGCACCAAAGTCGTGGTCCTCGCCCGTCAGCAAGTCGACGCCACGGCCGCAGTCGGCATTGAAGTGCAGGACCGCCGGCTCATCTGAGGCGTTCACCATGACGATGACGCGCTCATGGTCGCTTTTGCGCGAGAACGCCAACTGCTGTGGAGAGACGCAGAGCTGCGTGTAGTCGCCCCATCGCAGCGCCTCGCTCTCATGCCTTGCCTTTGCGAGGGCCGCTATCCAGTCCGTCAGCTCGTTCCACTCGGGCGCCTCGAGCGCAGGACGCAGCTCGTGGTCGCCAAAGTGCTGCTCGCCCTCGATTCCCCACTCGCTGCCGTAGTAGACGCAGGGCACGCCGCACATGCCAAAGACGATGCCGTAGAGCGGCCAGAGCTGCCGTCTGTCGTTCAGCTTGGTGGCGATGCGCGGCACGTCGTGGTTGTCGGCAAAGTTGAGGAGGTGCTTGCCCGTATAGAGGTCCCAGGGATGGCTGCCGCTCTGACGCTCCAGCGCGTAGGCGACCTCATGCATGTTGGCGGCGTTCATGGATGACCACAGGCCCTTGTACACCTCGTAGTTGGTGACGGAATCGCAGCGTTCGTCGCTCATCCACTGGTTGTAGTCACCAAACATGGTTTCGCCAAGCAGGAGGAACTTCTCTCCCCTCTCTGCCGTGATTTCATTGGCAATCTGGCGCAGGTACCCCAGGAACCCCAAGTCTAGGCAGTAGGCCACGTCGAGGCGCAGGCCATCGATGTCGTAATCGCGCACCCAGGAACGGATGGTGTTGGCACAGTATTCGTTGCAGCCAAAGTCATGGTGATTGAGCTTCACCAGGTAGGGAACGCCGGCCCACGTCTCATACGAGAAGCCGTCACCGTACTCGTTGTCTCCACCCCAGTTGATGTTGAACCAGCCTGCGTAGGGGCTCGCCTCGCGCTTCTCGCGCACGTCGGCAAAGGCCCCAAAGCTGCGCCCCACGTGGTTGAACACGCCATCGAGCAAAACGCGGATACCCTTTGAGTGGCATGCGTCGACCACGCGGCGCAGGTCGTCACCCGTGCCCAGGCGCACGTCCACCTGGCGGTAGTCAATCGTGTCGTACCCGTGCGCCTCGCTCTGAAAGACCGGGTTCAAGATGAGGCAGGAGACGCCCAGCTTCTCCATATGGTCAATCCAGCCATTATCGATAAGCTGCAGAAGCCGGTGCTCGAGCACGCCGTCGTTCTCATACGGGGCACCAGTCAGTCCCAGCGGGTAGATCTGGTAGGCGACGCTATCTTCGTACCAAGACATGTGACTCTCCTGTTCTGGCGTCAGGAATCAGACGCATCGGGGGGGATTACACCATCTGCTCTGGGTTGAACACCTCGTCAAAGCGGTCCTGTGAGAGGTATCCCAGACCAACGCACGCCTCGCGCAGGCTGATGCCCTCGTCGTAGGCCTTGTGCGCCACCCTGGCGGCGTTTTCGTAGCCGATGTAGGGGTTGAGGCACGTGACAAGCATGAGCGAGTTGTGCAGGTTGTCGTGCATCTTCTGGCGGTCTGCCACGATGCCCGAGACGCAGCGCTCGCGGAACGAGTCCATG
>CADBRX010000149.1 GCA_902797175.1 uncultured Coriobacteriaceae bacterium
ACGGCCCTGCTGCGAGGTGTACATGCACCAGATCTCGCCGTTGGGCGCGAGGAACAGCGACGGGTTCTGGTCAGAGCGGTCGTCGTCATGAGAGATGTAGGTCGGCTCCGCGAAAGCAAGGAGCGCATACCGACGCTCGCCAAGCTCTACCTCAGCCAGCTGAGCGCCGACCTTCCCACCGAGGTGCAGCAGATCGACCGCCAGGCAACGGAGCTTCTCGCGTCATACTCATGGCCGGGCAACTACATCCAGTTCAAGCGCATCCTCTCCCAGCTCTGCATTGTCTCACGCGACCGCGTGATCCGAGCCTCCGACGTACGCAGCCTGCTCGCCCTCGAGCGGCCCGCATATCGCGCGGCGGAAAGCCTTGAAGATGGGTATGGAATCGACTTGGGCAGGACGCTCTCCGACATCGAGCGGGACATCGTCGAGATCGTGGTCAGGCAAAACGGGGGAAACCAGAGCGCAGCGGCACGGCAGCTCGGCATCAGCCGAACGACGCTTTGGCGCATCGTCCGAAACGCGTAGCGCAAGCTTGCGGCAAGGGCTGAGGGACGCCTCCCACGGCACAGGGGCGGTCGGTCAGCCGCCATCTTGCGACGCATGCCTAAATCATGGGACTTTTACGCACGCTGCGGGCTAGACTGGCAGAGTCCATGCACGCGCATGAAAGATGCGGCAATCCGGAAAGGAGCTAGCACATGAAGATTCTGTTCTACGGCACCAGGGACTACGACAGGGAGTCCTTCAGCAAGGTAATGGGAGACTATCCTGACGTCCAGATCGAGTTCACGAAGACCAACCTCACGTGGCGTACCGCCCAGCTCGCCCAGGGCTACGACGCGGTCTGCGCGTTCGTAAACGCCAACGCCAACGCCATGTGCGTCGAGCTGCTCGCCAGCTTTGGTGTCAAGCTCATCCTCATGCGCTGCGCCGGCTTTGACGCCGTCAACATCCCCATGGCCAAGGAGCTCGGCATCCGCGTCTGCAACGTGCCCGCCTACAGCCCCGAGGCCATCGCCGAGCACGCCATGGCACTGGGCCTTGCCGCCAACCGCCGCGTCGTCAAGGGCTACGTCCGCGTCCGCGAGAACAATTACGACCTCAACAACCTGGTCGGCGTCACGCTGCATGGCAAGACCGCCGGCATCATCGGCACCGGCCGCATCGGCGCGGCGCTGTGCCGCATCTGCAAGGGCTTCGGCATGTATGTCATCGGTGCCGACCTTGGCCCCGTCAAGGCGCTCATCGACGAGGGCGTCGTCGACGAGTACGTGCCCGTGTACGACGCTCACGGCAACGTCGTGTTTGACGAGAAGGCAAACTGCCTGATTGACGGCGTCGGCTTTGGCGACCGTCGCGTGAGCTACGACCCGTTGTACCAGCGCTCTGACTTCATCTCGCTGCACGCCTTCCTCAACGCAGAGAGCCACCACATGATTGACGACAAGGCCATCTCCAAGATGAAGGACGGCGTGATCTTTGTGAACACCGGCCGTGGCGGCCTGGTCGACACCGAGGCCCTCATCCGCGGCATCCTGTCCGGCAAGATCGGCGCAGCCGGCATCGACGTCTACGAGGAGGAGAACGAAAACGTCTACAAGAACCGCTCCGGCGAGGTCTATGAGTCCATCACCGCGCGCCTGACGTCCTTCCCCAACGTGGTCGTCACCAGCCACCAGGCCTTCTTCACGCAGGAGGCCCTCGGCGAGATCGCCCGCGTCACCCTCACCAATGCCACCGCGTTCGCCAAGGGCGCTCCGGACGACGAGTACGTATTCCGTAGCATCGTCTGCTAACCCAACGTGCATTTGCCTTTAAGGCACCGTGCATTGTCAACAATTGGGGTTCCTTCGCAAATGAGGGAACCCCTCTTCATGCCAAACGATAAAATGGCATTGACCAACAAAGCGTTTAACAGGCACCTTACCGGCAAAGAATCGATAGAGACGGAGTGTGACATGGCACAGATGCGCAAGCCCACCAAGAAGAAGACCAAAATCGTCTGCACGATGGGTCCCGCAACCGAGGACGACAAGGTCCTGCGCAAGCTCATCCTGGAGGGCATGAACGTTGCCCGCTTTAACTTCAGCCACGGAAGCCACGAGTACCACCGCCGCAACATCGAGCGCGTACGCGCCATCTCCCGCGAGCTCAACATCCCCGTCGCCGTCATGCTCGACACCAAGGGACCCGAGATCCGCACCGGAGAGCTCGTCGGGCACGAGCCCGTCACGCTCGAGAGCGGCAGCAGCGTCGTCGTCACCACGCGCGTCGTCCAGGGCACGAGCGAGTGCTTCATGGTCGACTACGAGAATCTCCCCAACGAGCTGAAGGCCGGATCGACGATTCTTGTCGACGACGGGCTCATCGCCCTCACGGTCAACAAGACCGACGGCCACGACATCTACTGCACCGTCGTCAACGGCGGCGAGCTCGGCGAGAAGAAGGGCGTGAACATCCCCAACGTGGAGGTTGCCCTGCCCAACGTGACCGACCAGGACATTGCCGACATCATGTTTGGCTGCGAGCTGGGCATTGACGCCATCGCCGCCTCCTTCATCCGCAACGGCGAGGCGGTCGAGGAGATCCGCAAGATCTGCGCCAAGTCCGGCGCCCCCGACACCATGATCTTCTCCAAGATCGAGAGCGCGCTTGCCGTCAAGAACTTTGACCAGATCCTGGCCGCATCCGACGGCATCATGGTCGCCCGTGGAGACCTGGGCGTCGAGATGGCCGCGCAAAAGCTTCCCCACATCCAGAAGACGATCATCCGCAAGTGCAACGATGCCTACAAGCCCGTCATCACCGCAACGCAGATGCTCGACTCCATGATCCACAACCCGCGCCCCACGCGCGCCGAGGTGACCGACGTCGCCAACGCCATCTACGACGGCACCGACTGCGTCATGCTCTCCGGTGAGACCGCCGCCGGCATGTGGCCAGTCGAGGCGGTCAGGACCATGTCGGACATCTGCAAGGAGACCGAACGCTACCTGGACGAGCGTCACATCTACCACGAGCGGGGCGGCCTCAAGAACGTCAACAGTTCCATCGGCTTTGCTGCCGTCACCACCGCCGAGCGTGTTGGCGCCAAGTGCATCCTGTGCCCCACGCACTCCGGACGGACCGCGCGCCTCATCTCCACGTTCAAGCCCAACCACCCGTTCTGGGCAACCACCCCGAGCGAGGTGGCCATCCGCCGCACGTGCTTCAACTGGGGATGCTATGCGTTCCTTTCGCAGGAGCAGCCCTCGCTCATGCCCACGCTGCACAACGCCATCGAGGTCGCCAAGGCCAACGGCGTAGTGCAGACGGGCGACATCGTCGTGCTGACGGCAGGAGACCGCGTCACCACACCCCGAGATGACCACTACACGAGCTCGACCAACATGCTGATGGTCGCCCAGGTGGACTAACCAATTCCCCATGACGCACAAAGGGGTCCCGCGGACCACATAAGGTTCTGTGCGAGTTCCGCAGCAAAGCGAGGACTGTTTGAGCACAGAGCCTTATGTGGTCCGCGGGACCCTCCCTTTTGCATCAGCGGTTCGATATGTTAGGCGTCAAGCTCTCCCGCTGCCAGAAGGTCACGCACCTCGAACAGGTCCTTGCACTCGCGCGTGTAGAGGGCGCGGATCTCGTCTGTGGGGGCAATCATGTCAGGAACCATGACCGTGATGAAGCTCCCGGCGGCACCGGCGCGCACGCCGTTCAGGCTGTCCTCGAGCACGAGCGTCTTGGTGGCCTCCGTTCCCATGCGCTCAGCCGCAACCTGGAAGACCTGCGGATCGGGCTTTGCCCTCTCGACGTCCTCACCCGACACGATGTACGTAAAGAAGTCGCGGACGCCCGCGTTGTTGAGGTCCATCTCGATGATGGTGTGTGGGCTGGAGGACGCGATTGCCATGGGAACGTCATGCTCCGCCAAAAACGCCAGCAGCTCGTCAAGGCCAGGCTTCTTGACCACGCCACGCTCGAGCATCTTGTGCACCTCCTCCTTCATGCGTGCCCAGATCGCAGGCGCATCGGCATCCTCGCCGATGAACGAACGCATGATGCGATAGGAGGTCTCACCCGACGAACCGCGCATGGCGTCGGGAAGCGCAGGCGGTACCTCGGGAATGCCAAACTCCGGCAGCACGATGTACCACGCATCCGTCCACAGCGGCTCCGTGTCAAACATCAACCCGTCCATGTCAAAGATGACGCCCTCTACCATGTCCTCCCCTTTCTATAGCCAGCTCGCATCCTCTATGATACCGAGAAGCTGGGAAAAGCCGAGCGGCACGACAACCCAACGGCAGCACTTCACCTTCCAGGAGTTGCCATGAGCCTACTTGAGCGCCTCTTTGGAGGCGTGGACGAAGACAACTACGCCGACGTGGCGACCATGTTCGGGCGCGCCCAGGTATACGATGCCGAGACCGATAGTGACGGCATCATTCGCGTGCTTGACATTGCCGGGACGTGGCAGTCCGGAAGCTATGTCGACGAGCGCTGGGCAGACCTTGCCTTTGGCTACCACCGCGTCTTTGACCGGGCCTTTCGCGCGCCGATGGGCATTCGGAATGCGCTGATGCTCGGAGGGGGCGCGCTTTCCTACCCCAAGCATGTCGTGGCGCAGACGCGGTCGGTCGTTGACGTGGTGGAGATAGACCCAAAGGTCATCGAGCTGGCACAGAGGTGGTTCTTCATCGACCGCCTGACTGACGAACAGCGTTCGCGGCTGCACGTCACCTGCTCAGAGGCCATGGCCTTCCTGAGGCAGGCCTCCGAGATGGAACGGCGCTACGACCTCATTGTCAACGATCTCTTTGCGGCAGAGAAGCCCACTGCGGAGCTCATGTCTCAAGCGGGGGCCAGCCTGGTACGTGACCTGCTGACCCCCGAAGGCATCTATGTGTCCAACGTCGTCTCTGCGCTCAAGGGCAAAAGGGCGCGCCCCCTTCGGCTGGTGAAGGAGGCGCTTGATTCGGTCTTTTCGCAGGTCGAGATTGTCTCTCTCGGTTCGGACGAGCCTCGCATGCCCGACAACAACGTGGTCTTTGCCACTAACGGGACCTATTCGCTTGCCGAGGCGCTTTCTGGCGAGGGCTTGCCCTCCTGAGGAGCGCCTTTCTCCCCCTTTGGGAGACGTCCCGCCTGGCGAAGCGCCTGCCGCAAGATCCACTCCACCTGGCCATTGGCGCTGCGCATGTCGTCTTCTGCCCAGCGCTCGACAGCGCCCCAGATCTCTGGGTCAATGCGAAGCGGGTACTGCTTTCGCGCGGCCATCATCGTTTTCCTGGACCGTCGTTTTAGTACAACGAGCCGGTGTTGACCACGGGCTGTGCCTCGGAGTCACCACAGAGCACCACCATGAGATTGGAGGCCATCGTTGCCTTGCGGTCTTCGTCAAACTCGACCACGCCGCCGTCGGAGAGCTGGCTCAGCGCCATGTCTACCATCGAGACGGCACCCTCTACGATCTTCTTGCGGGCGGCAATGATTGCCTCGGCCTGCTGACGGCGCAGCATTGCCTGGGCGATTTCCTGCGCGTAGGCAAGGTGGGTGAGGCGCGCGTCGTCCACCTCGACACCGGCGACCTCGAGCTTGCGGTCGAGCTCAGCCTTGAGCGCCTCGGAGACCTCCTCGATGTTGGTGCGCAGCGTGATGGTGGAGGCAACGCCCTCGCTCGTGTCGTCGTCCTCCATGTGGTCGTAGGCATAGAGGCTCGCTACGTGGCGCAGGCCGGTCTCGGTGATCATCTCGACGTAGGACTCGTAATCGTCCACGTCAAAGACGGCCTTGGCGGTGTCCTGCACATGCCACACGATGACGGTCGCGATCTCGATGGGGTTGCCCATCTTATCGTTGACCTTGATGCGGTCACCTGTGTAGGTGCGGGCACGGGTAGAGATCTTGGAGCCGTGACGGTGGGTGGTCGCGCTGCTTAGCGCCTCGACCGCCTTGCTGTTGGCGACCGCGGTCTCAACGCCACCTTGGCTTGAGGTTCCCAAGCTGCGGGAATAGAAGGGGTTGGCCCAGCGGAAGCCCTCGTCGCGCACGGTGCCCACGTACTTGCCAAAGAGCACGCACACGCGCGCCTGCCCCGGCTGCAGGGTAAAGAACCCGCAGCTGACGATGATGGCTCCAATTATCAGCACGCAGGAGAGCACCATGAGTAGCAGGCCCAGGAAGCCATTTCCATCCCAGCTGCTCAGATGGTAAATGGACAAGAAGAACAACACGGGGCTCAGCAAATACATGCAGATGTTGAGGCCAAGCATCCCCCAACCGCTTGCGGCATAGGCCCTTTTCTCAACGCTCATCGTTCGTTCCTTTCTTGGAGGCAGGGCGACCATCCTTCAGGTCGGACATCCCCGCGTCCCCTCGTCGCGTTTCTCTCGGCGACTGAAATGATTGTGATATCACATTGGTTTCTTGTCAAGAAGAATCGGGCAGAATCCGAGGCGTTCGGTACGTTGGCTAAAAAAGCAACCGCCGGCTTGAGACGTTCTTTTCACAAAAGGGCAGGATTCGATGGAGAATCCCCCTCCAAGTCGGCGGTCGGAATGTTAGATTGGGGCCGTTGGCCGCTCAGTACTTGTTGTGAACGTCCTCCGCAAAGCCCCGCAGGTTCTCAAGGGCAAGAATCGAGCCGTCATCAAGCACGGCCGAGCCCGCAAACGTACCGAATACCTGGTGCTGATCGCTCATGACCACATGCGCCACGTCAATGAGGTCGCTTCGGTCAAACGACGGAGAAAACACCAGGTCAAGCCTGCCTTCGTCGTCCAGGATGCGCCACGGTTCGAGGTAGGATGGGCTACCATCGTCAGCATGGGGAATCTCGAAGGTCACGCGTCCGAGCTTGTGGGCAACGCCATCGACAAACAGCATGTTCTCGCTCGCGGCGGTCGTGTCGCCAAAGCCGTAGCCCAGGTTGAACCCTACGACACGCCCCTCCTGGTAGCCCATGGCAGCGCTCCAGTACCAGGTGTTGTCATAGGTCCACACGCCACGGCCCCAGTCAAGAAGGCCCAGCGCCTCGGAGCCGTCAAACTCGTGGAACAGCTCCCCGTACCTAAAGCCGCCGCGGGCGCGCATGCCCACGATCTTGCGGTTGTAGTAGAAGGCGCTCGGATCCTCCTCCCAAGGCGTCACGATGACCATCGAGTCGCGCGGCTCCTCGTCCAGGAAGAGCTCCACCTCAAGATCCGCATCATCAGAGAAGTTCCTCATGGCAAAGGACAGCCTGCGCCCGCCCGCGACGTGGGCAAAGGTCACGTCACAACGCTTGTTGTGCCAGTCGATGTCACCCTCCTCGGAGCTTGTCGGCAGGCCCATCCTTCCTAGGGGAAGCAGCACCAGCTCGCTCGTCGTGGTTGGCGTGGCGGCACGCAAGTCGAGCACCGCAGCCGACACAAGCCCGATATAGCCAAGGTCAGAGAACGTGAGCGCAACGGCATATTCTGCGTCCGATACCAGGTAGTAGTCCCAGTCCTTGATGCGCCACTTTGGGGCGGCGATGTTGTCGTGCGCATAGTCAAACGGAGGCCGGAACGCGTAGCCCGGCTCGCGCAGGCAACCCTGCGCGTCAAGCAACGGACCCGAACCGATTATCTTGTGCTCAGCCATGCCAGTCCTCCCTCTTCAGGCTTCTGCCTGCATATATCGTAGGATGAGGAAGTTTGGGAACCCCGTGGCAGACGATGTCGCTCGGTGAGCGGAACGCAGGGCTAGCGAAGCGACGCCTTGTCCAGCCAGTGGTCGCGCAGCAGACGCCACAGGAAGAGGGCACCGCGGACGCACAGCTCAAACGCCATAGCGGACCACACACCCACCAACCCCCACCGCGGGGCGACGATGGCCATGAGCGTAATGCGCACGCCCCACATGGAAGCAAGCGAGATGACGCTGGGAACAAGGGTGTCGCCCGCACCACGAAGCGCCCCGGAAGCCACCATCGACGCGGCAAAGAGCGGTTCGGCAAACGCCTCGATGCGCAGCACCTGCGTACCCAAGGCCTGGACCGCAGCGTCAGGCGTCAACATGCCCATGATCTGCGGGGCAAACACGAACATGAGGCCTCCAGAAACTGTCATGACCAGCATGCCCAGGAGCGTGGAAAGCCGCGCGAACGAGCGAGCCAGGTCACGACGGCGCGCCCCCACGGCCTGGCCGACGATGGTCGTGGCAGCCGTCTCGATGCCATAGCCCGGCATGTAGCAGACGGCCTCCGCGGTGATGGCAAGGGAGTTTGCGGCAACGGCAACGACCCCCAAGGGTGCCACGATCGTCGTGCATGCCACGTAGGCGCTGCTCGTCACCACGCGCTCCAGCAGCATCGGCCAGCAGACCGTCCAGGCAGGCCTGATTGTGGAAGGCTGGGGCACCCAGACGCCCCTCTCGCGCAGCGCAAGGCGCTCGGAGCGCTGGGTGGCAAACCACAGGAGCAGCACGGCCGTCAAGACCTGGGCGCACAGCGTGCCGAGCGCCGCGCCCACAACGCCCAGCCCCGCTCCCGGGACAGGCAGCGTCAGGAGGCCAATCACCAGCTCGTTTCCCCCGTGGATGAGCACCGCGTTGAAGCACACGTCAAAGACGCAACACAGCACGTTCAGGATCGAAGGGGTGCGCATGTCGCCGCTGCACTGCAGCATGCCGGTCCCCAGACGCGCCATGGCAAGCGGCACGATGGCGCAGGAGCATACCAGGAAGTAGCGCGATGCGTCCTCAAAGAGGGCGGGATCTCCGCCAAGCCATGCGGGGAGCTGACGAGACACCGCAACGCCCCCAAGGGCGAGCAGCACGCCAAAAGCCATCATGACGACCAGCGCCTGCCTGAAGACGTCGCGCGCATCCTTGTCGCGCCCCGCCCCCACAAGCTGGGCCACCTGCACGGTGAAGCCCGCAGCAGCGCATCCCGCAAGCCCGTCAAGCAGCCAGATGGTCGACTCGACGATGCCGATGGACGCCGTCGCATGCGCGCCGAGGCTGCCCACCATCGACGCGTCGATGTATTGCATGAGCGTCGTGGAGAGCTCCGCCAAGATGGCCGGGACACTCATGACAAACACGATGAGCGCCATCTGCCTGCGCGTGGGCGTCTGGCCCTCGCGTAGGGCATCTATGTCAAGGGTATAGGCCAACTCTCCCCCATCAAAGCGACAGCAAGAGAAGAGTATAGCCGCGATGGACACAATGTGGCTCGGAGGACATTCCCTCCGAGCCACATCACTGGTCATGACTGAAAGAAAAGGATCGTACTCGCCTGGTCCTACACCTCTTCGCCGTTGGTTTCGATCACGTGCTTGTACCAGTCGAAGCTCTTCTTCTTGTACCGCTTGCCGCTTCCCTCACCGCCGTCTTGGATGTCGACATAGATGAAGCCGTAGCGCTTGCGGTACTCACCCGTGGTGAAGCTCACCACGTCGATGCAGCCCCACGGCGTGTAGCCGATGAGGTTGACGCCATCCTCCTCGACGGCCTTCTTCATCTCCTTGATGTGCGCGCCGAGGTAGGAGATGCGGGCATCGTCCTCGACGGTCATGTTCTCGTCGAGGTCCTCGTACATGCCGATGCCGTTCTCCACGATGAACTGCGGCATGCCGTTGTAGCGCTCGTCAAAGCGCTTGAGCATGATGCGAAGGCCCACCGGGTCGATGGTCCAGCCCCAGTCGGTGGCGCCGAGATACGGGTTGGGCACGTTGTGCGGGTCGTTGGCGCTCGTGGACTCGGAGATGTCCACCTCGACGGCAGAGTCGACCACGCTGGAGGCGTAGTAGCTGAAGCCGATGTAGTCCACCGGGCCAGCCTTGAGCGCGGCGAGGTCGTCGTCGGTGATGTCGAGGTCCCAGCCCTTGCGCTCGAACATCTTGAGCGCGTAGTTGGGGTAGACGCCCCGGCACTGGACGTCGCCGAAGAAGAAGATGTGGTGGTTGGCGTCATCGGCCAAGAGCACGTCCTCCGGGCGGCACTCGCGCGGATACGTCGGGCCGGAGGCGATCATGCAGCCGATCTGAAGGCTCGGGTCAACCTTGTGGCCGGCAACGACGGCCTTGGCGCTCGCCACGAACTCGTAGTGTGCGCACTGGTACATCATCTTCTCGGGGTCATCAAACTCGGTGAAGATGACGCCAGAATTGGTCCACCCAAAGATGGGGTTGGTGATGTTGAACTGGTTGCCGATCTCGTTGAAGGTCATCCAGTACTTGACCTTCTCGTGGTAGCGCTCGAAG
>CADBRX010000150.1 GCA_902797175.1 uncultured Coriobacteriaceae bacterium
GGCAAGCGCGTCCGCTGCACGAGGAAGCGTGAGGATGCCGATGCGTTCGTGCTGGAACGGTATCGGGAGCTCATGGGGCAGGGGAGCCGACGAGCTGGCCTACCTCGAGGAGCCCTGCGTGCCGGATGCGCGGTACGGGTTCGGATAGCACACAACGTAGGTGCTGCGCGTAATGGGAGGCGTGGGAAAAGAGCTGCAGGACATGACATTGGAAGAGCTGTGGGAGCTCTTTCCCATATTCCTCGTGGAGCATAACGACGCATGGCGTCAGCAGTACGAGGAGATCGAAGGCCGCTTGGTCGAGCTGCTGTCCGACTGCGTGATCCAGAGAATTAGCCATATTGGAAGCACTGCCGTGGACGGAATCTGGGCCAAGGACATCGTTGACGTCATGGTCGAGCTCCCTAGCCAGTCAAATCTGGAAAAGGCAGCGGAGAAGCTCGAGCGTTCCGGTTTCACCATGATGTCGAACGAGGGGAAACGAATCTCACTCAACCTTGGCTACACGAAGGACGGCTTCGCTGAGAAGGTCTACCACGTTCACCTGAGGCTCGTAGAGGACAACGACGAGTTGTACTTCCGTGACTACCTCAACGCACATCCCCAGGTAGCCAAGGAGTACGAGACCTTGAAGCTGCGCCTGTGGAGAGAGTTCGAGCACGACAGGGACGCGTACACCGAGGCAAAGACCGCATTCATCAAGGCAGTGACCGCGCAGGCCCGTCAGGAGTACGTGGGAAGGTACTGAGGGCTAGCGCCAGGGGATAACGATGCCGCGCCCATGTGGTCGTCCAGAGCATAGAATGGCGGTGCATGAGAATCGCCGTCCTACAAGGAGCGACCGTGAGGAACCTGTCAAGCTTGTCCACAGAGCAGCGCAATCCGCGCACCAAGAACCTGGACAGAATGTCGCCTCTGCAGATTGCGCAGGCGATGAACGAGGAGGACAAAAGGGCAGCCGAAGCGGTGGGGGAGACCCTGCCCCAGGTTGCGGAGGCCATTTCGCTTGCAACTGCGTGTCTGCAGCGAGGCGGTCGACTTGTCTATGTGGGTGCTGGCACCAGCGGTCGGCTCGCGATGCTCGATGCCGCAGAATGCCCACCCACGTTTGGAATCTCGCCAAGCAAGGTCGTGTGCATTCTTGCTGGGGGACCGCAGGCCTTCCTGCGGGCCGTAGAAGGCGCGGAGGACAGCACCACCCTCTGCAGGGAGGAGCTTGAGCGGATCGGCTTGTGCCAAGACGACCTGGTGATTGGCCTTGCGGCAAGCGGACGCACGCCGTTTGTGGTTCATGGCCTGCGCTACGCACACTCTCTGGGCTGCCGCACGGTGGCCATCGCATGCGTGGATGACTCTCAGATTGGAAGCGAGGCGGACCTTGCGATAGAGGTGCTGACGGGGCCTGAGGTGCTGACGGGGTCGACGCGGCTCAAGGCAGGCACGGCACAAAAGATGGTGCTCAACATGATCTCGACGGGTGCGATGGTGGGCCTGCACAAGACGTTCCAGAATCTCATGGTTGATGTACAACAGACGAACGAGAAGCTCAAGGACCGTGCGCGACGGATCGTGGTCGAGGCAACCGGGTGCACCGACGAGCGCGCCAGGCAGGCGCTCGCGGAGGCCTCGGGGTCTGCCAAGGTCGCCATCGTGGCGATTCTCCTTGGCATTTCATCGGAACGTGCCACGCAGGTTCTCGACAAGGCCTGCGGTAGCGTGAGCGCAGCGCTGGCGGGGGAGTAGGTGACCATGGATTTCGAGGCAATAAGCAACAAGCTGCTCGAGGCGTTGGGTGGCGTGGACAACATCGTTACCAACGAGGCCTGCATGACGCGGCTGCGCGTGGGTGTCCGCGACATGTCTCTGGTGAATATGGAGGCGATCAAGTCGGTTGACGGCGTGATGGGAGTCGTGCAGTCAGACACGCTCCAGATTGTCTTTGGGCCGGGCACCGTCAACAAGGTGCTCGATGCCTTCACATCCCTGACGGGCATTCCCAAGGGAGGGTCCGGATCCGATGTCGCAGCAGTGGCCAAGCATAACAAGGCGGACCAGTCGGAGAGGTATGGCAATCCGTTACAGCGCTTTCTTAAGCGCGTGGCAAACATCTTCGTGCCGCTTTTGCCCGGCATCATCGCTGCCGGCCTGATAAACGGCATTGCCAACGTGGTCAATGTGGCCACAGGGGGAGCGCTCGGCGGAACCTGGTGGTACGAGACCATCCGCACCATGGGCTGGGCGCTGTTTGCCTACCTTCCCATCTTTGTGGGCTATAACGCGGTGAGGGAGTATGGTGGGTCCCCCATTCTGGGTGGAATCGCTGGTGCCGCCTGCGTCGCACATGCCTCGATGCCCCTGCTCGCCACCAATGGCGATGCCCAGGTTCTGCTGCCGTTGACGCATGCTCCCTACAACCCGGGGAGCGGCGGCCTGGTTGCGGCCTTGCTGGCTGGAGCCCTGTTTGCATGGCTCGAGCGAAGGCTGCACGCCGTCATGCCCAGCCTGATTGACACGTTTGTGACGCCGCTCTCCGTGCTGGCCTTGGGCAGTCTGGCCTTGGTCCTGGTTCTACAGCCTGTTGGCGCGGTCCTTACCAAGGGCATCTATGTCGTCATGGAGTTCGTGTACGAGAGAATGGGTGTCATCGGGGGCTACGTGCTTGCCGCAGGGTTCCTTCCCCTCGTGTCGGTTGGGCTCCACCAGGCGCTGACGCCCATTCACGTGATGCTCAACGATCCCGCGGGGCCGACCATGGGCGTCAACTACCTTCTTCCGGTCCTCATGATGTCGGGTGGCGGCCAGGTTGGGGCGGGCCTTGCCCTCTTTCTCAGGACAAAGAGCAAGAAGCTCAAGGGCTACATCAGGGATTCGATTCCCGTGGGCATCCTGGGGGTGGGGGAGCCCCTGATGTACGCGGTGACCCTTCCCCTGGGCAGGCCGTTCGTAACCGCCTGCCTTGGTGCCGGCGTGGGCGGCATGCTTGCCACGCTCTTCCATCTTGGGGCCATCTCGCAAGGCGTTTCGGGCCTGTTCGGCGTGCTGATCGTCCAGCCGGGGCAGCAGGCTGCCTACGTCGTGTCGCTTTTGGGGGCTTGTGCGTGCGGCTTTGTGCTTACGTGGCTGTTCGGCATCGACGACGAACGCATCGAGGAGCTCTACGGCGCATAAGCTGCGAGGTCCTGGCTGGCGCTACCCGAGTGCCTTGATGAGAAAAGAAGCCCGGCGCAAAGGAGCTACCCCTTGCGCCGGGCTTGCAAAGCCGCAGGTATGAGGTCTAGACGAGGTCCTCGCCGTTGCTCTTGTAGACCTTCTGCATGTAGTAGAAGGAGTCCTTGCGGCTGCGCGAGAGGTCTCCGTTGCCGTCGTCGTCCATGTCGACGTAGACGAAGCC
>CADBRX010000151.1 GCA_902797175.1 uncultured Coriobacteriaceae bacterium
AAGGCCGTCGACGGCGTGACCTTCAACCTCAAGCGTGGCACCACGATGGGCCTGGTGGGGGAGTCCGGCTGCGGCAAGACCACCACGGGCCGCACCATCCTGCGCCTCAACGGCGACAAGACCGCCGGAGACGTGCTCTTCAACGGCCAGGAGGTCTACGACCTCTCCCATGAGGAGCTGCGCCACCTGCGCACCAAGATGCAGATCATCTTCCAGGACCCGTTCAGCAGCCTGAGCCCGCGCCTTCCCATTGGCGAGATCATCGGCGAGGCGGTGCGCGAGCATGGTCTGGTCCCCAAGGGCGAGCTTGACGACTATGTGGACGAGGTCATGGACCAGTGCGGCCTGCAGCCGTTCCAGAAGGAGCGCTATCCGCACGAGTTCTCGGGCGGGCAGCGTCAGCGCATCTGCATCGCACGTGCGCTTGCGCTCAACCCCGAGTTCGTGGTGTGCGACGAGCCCGTCTCGGCGCTCGACGTGTCCATCCAGGCGCAGATCATCAACCTGCTGCGCGAGCTGCAGGAGCAGCGCAACCTGACGTACCTGTTCATCAGCCATGACCTCTCGGTGGTCGAGCACATCTCCGACACCGTGGGCGTCATGTATCTGGGCAACCTCGTCGAGTACGGCGAGAAGAAGGACATCTTCCGCAACCCGCTGCATCCCTACACGCAGGCGCTCTTCTCGGCCATTCCCATCCCCGACCCGGACGCCAAGATGAACCGCATCGTGCTGGAGGGCTCCATCCCCTCGCCGGCGGACCCGCCTGCAGGCTGCAAGTTCCACACGCGCTGCAGCAAGTGCATGGAGTGCTGCAAGCATGTGGCGCCGACTCAGCGTGAGATCGAGCCCGGACATTACGTCGTCTGTCATCTGTACGACGATGCGCCAGAGGCGAGCGGTGCCGACGCGTAGGCATAGTGACGACGACGGCCATGTCATCGCCGACATGAGCGCGTTGCGCGGGGAGAGCGAGCCGCCCTCCCCGCGCACGCGGGATGTCGCCGACGAGCTGCAGGACGGCGAAGAGCGCCTGATGGTGTTATTGGGGACAATGAAGGCTGCCCTTTCCATCGGCATGGTGTATGTGGTTGTGTTTGGCATAGCCATCGCCCTCATGGTGTGGCTGTGGACCTAGGCGTGGCAACGAACATGCCATGGCATCGATTTGAGGAGGAGGAGCCCATGTATTGCCTGCAGACCGAGGCGGCATTCGACAGCGCCCACTTTCTGACTGACTACTATGGCAAGTGCGAGAACCTCCACGGGCACCGCTGGCGCGTGGTGGTGACCATCGCTCAGGAGAGCCTGCAGACCGAAGGGACCATGAAGGACATGGTCCTCGACTTCGGCGTCTTCAAGAAGGCCGTGCGGGCCCTTGCGGACAGCCTTGACCACACGTTTCTGGTCGAGGAGGGATCGCTCAAGGAGGCGACCGTCGCCGCGCTTGAGGACGAGGGCTTCTCGCTGACCATCCTGCCCTTCAGGACGACGGCCGAGAACCTTGCCCGCTGGTTCTTTGACCAGCTTGTGGCACAGGGCCTGCCGGTGCTTGAGGTGGAATGCGACGAGACTCCCAACAACAGGGCGTTTTATCGCGAGTAGCCTTGGAACGGTTTGGTCAAATCGTCCAAAATGACGCGTGGGTTTTACCACATATTAGGCATGGCTCCGTGCACATAATTGGACTATCTTTTATGCAAAGGCCGCCACATACGGTGGCAGCTCGTCGTCAGAGGAGGATCGCATGGATCGCAACTACTTCGATCTCAAGGGTCAGGTCGCTATCGTTACTGGCGCTTCGGGAGGTCTCGGCGTACAGATGGCCAAGGCGCTTGCCAGCCAGGGCGCCAACATCGTCGTGATGGCCCGCCGCCAGCAGCAGATCGACGAGGTTGCCGCCCAGATTGCCGAGGAGTTTGGCGTCGAGACGCTGGCCATCCGTTGCGACATCACCGACACCGAAAACGTCAATGCCGCCGTGGCGCAGGTCGTCGAGCACTTCGGTCGCATCGACATCCTCATCAACAACGCCGGCACGGGCGCCGTGGCACCCGCCGAGGACATCACCGACGACCAGTTCAACGGCGAGATGCAGATTGACCTCTTCGGCACCTTCAAGGTCGCCCGCGCCTGCGCCAAGCAGGCCATGATCCCCGCCAAGTACGGCCGCATCATCAACATCGCGTCGATGTACGGCCTCGTGGGCAACAAGGTCGCCGGCTCCGCGCCGTACCACGCGGCCAAGGGCGGTGTCGTCAACCTGACCCGCGCGCTTGCGGCCGAGTGGGGCAAGTACGGCATCACCGTCAACTCCATCTGCCCGGGCTACTTCTACACCCCGCTCACCAAGGAGACGCTCGATTCCGACTTCTTCCAGGCCAACGCCCGCACGATGATCCCCGAGGAGCGCTACGGCAACGAGGGCGAGCTGGACACCGCCGCCATCTTCCTGGCGAGTCCGGCGAGCTCCTACGTCACCGGCGTCCAGCTCCCCGTCGACGGTGGCTACACCTGCATGTAAACCGTATCGCGGGCGGCAAGCCCACATCGAGTGCTGCCATAAATGCCGGGTCCGCACCGCGCGGGCCCGACATTTTGCGGTAGCCTACGGCGAGTGGGGCCCCACGGCCGCCTTTGCCTTTGGCTGCCAGCGTCTTCTGGAGTTGGGCCACGACGACTGG
>CADBRX010000152.1 GCA_902797175.1 uncultured Coriobacteriaceae bacterium
ACACCCTCTCGTAAGCTCTCACCACCAGAATCCGAATGTCTCACCGCCAGAATCCGAATCGCAGGCCCTCGTCGAAATACTGTCCGGCGAGGGTCCTATGCTGCGATTGGATGAGTCTCGTGTTGGGAGGAGCGATGGGCGAGGGCTCTGCGCGGAGGGATGTCTGGCCTCGGGTCTGGAAGGCGCTCGTGGCCTTCTTCAAGTGGTTCTGGAAGTTCTTCTGGTTCCTGTGGGCGATAAGCGAGTAGGTTTTGCCGAAAACCATGGACTTTAGGTCGATTGGCTTGGGAAAGGAACCTTAAACGGGCTTAGAACAAGCCGTCTACCAGCTGTTTTATGGCAGGTTCATTTCGATTCGCTGAACTCGTATGCTACGCATAGTCGGTCTGGTAGCACGGTCGTTAAGCGGGCGTCAGAGGTCTCGAAGGGGAGGTGACGAGAATGGCGACGGCAGACGGTCCTAGGGGCGCCTCGTCGCTGAGGGACAACTCTCCTCTTTCCGACCGGCCTGAGTGGCTCTCGCCGCGCGACCTCCAGGAGGTCTTCGGCATAGGGCGGACCAAGGCGTTCAACGTGTGCAACGCCCTGCCCCACATCTACATAGGCAGGGCGATCAGGGTCCACAGGTCGACGATAGCCAAGGAGCTGATTGAGAAGGGAAGGCTGCCGTAGGGGCCCCATGGCCGGCCCAATCTCGAGGGGAATCATTTTCGACCCTCTGAAATAGGGCGTTCCGGCTGGCCGAAAGCCTTCGGCGCCGTGCTCAGCCCGAGTTCCGCGCATGCACGCATCGCGTCGGCTTTGTTGTCATATGCGGCAAGGACGTCGCCGGTGCGGTCGTCGATGACCTCGTACCTGCCAGGGTCCCTGCAGATGACAAATCCGCCCGCGACCTGCTCGAGCTCCCCATCGGCAATCTCCTCGACGCCAAGCTGCTTCTCCTCGTTCATGGTGTGCCCCTTTCGGCATGCCCAGGCATCATGCAACCTGTTGTGCGTTGAGGGGTTGACAAAACTATAGGAACACCCCCCCTGCCCCTTTGTCAGGTTTGTTAGGTGACGAAGGGCTACGACCCCTTTGTCAGCTCTTGCAAGATTGGCTCGAGGTAGGACCTGTCCGTCCAGTCCGCGGCTTCGTCCTCGCCGACGGAAATCAGCGCGGACTCCCAAGGTTCGAGGTCCTTTGGGTCTTTCTTTGCCACGGCCTTGCGAAGCATCCTGCAAAGCGTTCGATCTCCAAAGCTCATGAGTTTCATGTCAAAAGCACCACGACAGAAGAAGCAGGGTATGCCTTGGAGCTTTCCGGCGAGGTTGTGCTCGACGAGTACCCGGAAGGTTGACTCCTCATAGGGCGATGCGGCACAGCAGAACACCAAGATTCGCTTGCCCCGCAGTGTGTCAATATGCCTCTTGAGGAACGAAATGCCCCCTATGCTCGAGGCGTGAACGCAGCCGCCCAGCACGATGGTGTCGTATTGCAGGACAGTGTTGATGTCTGCGTCGGACGTCCTCGCAAGCGCAAAGCCGGTATCCTGCGACAGCCACTGCGCGTACCTCTCTGTGGATCCGTACTTTGACGTGTACAAAATCAAGCCCTTCATAGCCCCTCCCTCACGCGCGTACTGAGTCAAGATTCCTTCCGATGTTGGTTATTGTTCGAATGGTTGTCTCGAGGTCCTCCTCTGGTATGCCGCGGAACATCTCCTCCATGATTCGGCCGCCTGTCTCGTCGGTCTTTTCGCAGAACCTCAGGCAACGCTCGGTGAGGACGATTCTCTGCTTTCTCCGGTCGGACTCATCGGGTACAAACTCGACGAAACCTCTTTGCTGCAACTTGAGGAGTATCTTCTTCACGTTCTGATGGGAGCTGCCGAGGATGTCGGACAGCTCGCGCAGCGTCGGTGGGGTTTTGCAAAGGTTGATGCAGATAATCGCAAAGAACTGCTTCCAGCTGATCACCTCCATGGATGCGTCAGCCACCGCCTGGAAGCGGTTCTCGAAGGCGCTGAGTAGACCCAAGAGGTAGTAGCTCGTGGGGATTCCCGAGAAATCGAGATCTTTGCTCTCCCGTGCTTCGTCGATGCGCAAGACGGTCTCCATTCAAACGGTAATATATTACCTAAAATAGTAACATATTACCTGTCAGAAGGCTACGACCCCTTTGTCAGGCGTGTCAGAAGGCTACGACCCCTGCCCCTATAATGACCGTAGCGTAACCGCATGCCCGGCGAATCCGAAGGGTAGGCCCCGCGGCCGACGTCCGCGACCGTCTTGCAAGGAAGCCGCGCGAGGCGACTGGCGACAGCCGAACATGAGGAGGGTCACATTCGTGGAATTCATCGAGAACACGACGATTCGATCGCTCGCTAACCCCGGCGTCATCTCGCGCCAGCTCCTCTCGCCGCACAACTCACGGAGCAAGCGCGTCACCATCACCGAGGTGCACCTCGAACCCGGGGCCAGCCAGCCCCGCCACACGCACGAGACCTCGGAGCAGATCTGGTACGCGCTCGAGGGCGCCGGAACGCTCCTTCTCGCCGGGGGCGAGGAGCGCCCCTTCGCCGCCGGAGACGTCGTGCGCTTCGAGGACGGCAATGTTCACGGTCTGCGCAACGTGGGACCGGGCGCGTTCACCTACCTGTCCGTGACGGCCCCGCCCATCGACTTTGGATATGCCTACCGCGACAAGGGCTGATTTCGCCATGTAGCATCGGGGACACCCCCAGGGCGTCCCCTCCCCGATGAGAAGTCGATTGCAAGGAGTGGAGATGGTTCCGAAACGCCGCGCTTGCTGGGTGTTCGATCCCGTGGATGGTGGAATCGGAGGGGCGGGGCCGCGCTGGGCTGAGGAGCCCGCTTTGGGAATACGCGAACTGCGCATCGAGAACTGGGGTGATCGGCCATGAAAGTCCGGTATATCGGCGACTATTACAAGGTCTACTTGAAGAGGGGCGAAGTCTACGAAGCCGAGCTGGTCGACGGGTTCTATCGCATATACGACGAGGACGACGAGCAGGATTACGGTTACGATCCGCGGTATTTCGAAATCGTAGAGGAGCGGCGATCGCACGCGGCGCCTTCGATGTAGTCGTGTACAAGGTGCTCGAGCACGTATACCGCGGCATGACGGAAGGTCGGCGCAGCTAAACGAGGGTCACGCCTCCGAGCTTGCGTCAGTCCCTATGCGTGATGCCCCTCTCGGGGCAGCGATTGTGCTACAACTAATTTGGCGCCCCGGATGATGCCTGTAGGCAACATCTGCAGGCGCCTTTCTTATGAATCGATACTCGCCTTCGTGGTCAAGGACGTAGGCCCTCCCCGTCGAGACGCTTGGCTCTTTTGCACGCATTCGACCAGCTTCACATCGTCGAGTCCGCCGCTCTCCGAGGCGCTCGCAGGAAACGTCGCGGCAGAGAGAGCGTCGTTTTCCTCAGCTACTATCGGCTCGACTTCTTCTGCTTCTTCTTCTCGTAGAGCATTTCGTCGGCATCTGCCACGAGGCGGTCGCGATTGGTGGCTGCCGAGACGCAGCGCGCATAGCCTACGCTACACGCCAAGCGGTACGCCACGCGGGCTGACCGCGTCTCCGCGTCGAGCGCTTCCTGGATGATTCCCTCGACCTGCTCAGGGTCCTGCGTGGGGGCGAGGGCACCGATGAGGACGAACTCGTCACCGCCCCAGCGCGCCGCGAACACGTTGAGCAGCGAGCAAGCTTTGCGCAGCGCGTTGGCCATCATCTGCAGCGCACGATCGCCCTCCAGATGGCCATAGGTGTCGTTGATGTTCTTGAAGCGGTCCATGTCCACGATGAAGAAGAAAACGGGGCGTTCCTCCGAGGACCGGGCGATGGCATCCTCCAGATAGGCATCTGCCCTCCGACGGTTGTTGAGGCCCGTGAGCGCGTCGTTGGAGATGCGAGACTCCTGCATGTGCATGATGACGAAGATGATCGACACCATTGCGCCAGCTGCGGCCACCGGCATGTCCGGCACGAAGATGTCGGTTATGCCCGCAACGAGGGGCGCCAGCATGAAGAGGACGAAGACGAGGCAGGTCCTGCGCTCGCCGCGCGACGTGGAATGTCGATATCTGTTGAGCGCAACGACCGTCGCCGCCATGATGTACAGCAGCGGTACCAGGGTGACCATGACGTGAACGATGCCGTACGATATGCTCCAATCCGGTCCAAAGATGACGTTCTGGTTCGTGAAGTGCCCGACAACGTGCAAGGGCACGACCGCGAGCACCGGCAGCCCACACAAGATGCGCAGCGCCGGCCTGTCGGTGATCTGGCTTTCGAAGTGCGCGAGGCAGAAGCAGAGCCAGAAGTATCCAGACAGCGCAACCGACGTGACGTTGATGCCATTGACGATGCCGAGCAGCGGTGGAGAGGCCTCGAAGATCTGGCCGAAAACGAGCACAGCCCATATCGCATCGAATATGACGAAAACCACGAAGGCGGTCAGGAGCAGGAAGAAGAAGCGCACCTGCATCTCGCTGCCGCTGTCGCGCGAAACAATGCCAGCGACGATAACGGTCAGGATCAGGCAGAGCACATCGACGATGACGTACGCGATGCAGAAGTCAACGGCAGAAACCATGTCATCCCCCTGTTCGTTCGTGCGTGCGTTCGCTCGACCAACCCCCAGCGTAGGTCCTCTACATAAGCATACCGTCGTTTCGAAAGAAAAGCAGGCCAAGACGTTAAATGGGCCACCAAACATGTTGTTTCCTGGCTTCTATGGTAGGTATTGTGCCCAGGCTACCACGCTTGGGCTTTGGGCAGCGCAACAAGATCGCTGGTAAGCCGCCCGAGGAGGTGCTCGAGCTCGTCAAGGAGGAGGGAAACGATCTCTCCGACAAACGCGACCCCTTGCCGCCCAGGAGGTCGTTTCCGCTCGAAAAGGTGGGAGCAAATCCTCCTACAAACGCGACCCCTTGCCGCCCCGGAGACCGTTTCCGCTCGAAAAGGTGGGAGCAAATCCTCCCACAAACGTAATTCCTTGCCGCCCAGGAGGCCGCTTACGAAAGGGATACAGCCTTCTGCACCATTAACCAGCCATGGCAATCGAAGCGAGAGCCCCAGCTCGTCAGACAGGCAGGCTTCCGTCAAGCTTAAGGAAACCGAAAGGTTGGCGTGGGGTCCGCGAAAGATGGCCCTCCTATGCTTGAGTCATACCAAGCAACCAAGGTCTGCCATCCAAGGAGGACATCATGTGGACCAGAAAAGAGCTCAAGGACAAGGCCAAGGCAAGCCTCAAGCGCAACTATTGGAAGACGGTGCTCATCGCGCTGGTGTTCACCATCGTCTGCAGCGGCGTGGGAGCCTTCGGTGCGGCAAGCGGTGGCGGCAACGGTGTCGAGTTCACGGGTAACGATCCCGCCATCACCGACGAGCTGAGCGATGCTCAGATCGACGAGATGCTCGAGCGGATGGAGGAGGGCAACGACACCGACATCGACATCGACAACCCGCCCATCGACGAGGTGCAACACACGATCGAACTGTCCCGTGGGGGCGAGGACGGGCAGCAGATAGTGGGGGAGGCCTTTGGCCACCCGATCGATTTCCCCTTGTCTGCGTTCTTTGCGATCTCTGGCGTGCTCTTTGTGCTGATCGTGGTAGCCGTTGGCCTGGTACTGACCATCTCTGCCTTTTTGGCAAATCCGGTCGAGGTGGGAACCGCCCGCTTCTTCACTCGCAATCTCAACCAGCCCGCCGAGGTCAAGGAAATCACCTTTGGCTTTGACCACAACTACCTACAGACGGTCAAGACCCTTTTCTGGCGTGACCTCCGCATCATCCTCTGGGGTCTGCTGCTCGTCATCCCGGGCGTGGTGAAGGCCTACGAGTACCGCATGATGCCGTACCTGCTGGCCGACGACCCCACCATGTCCACCGACGAGGCCTTTGCGCAGAGCAAGCGCATGATGGACGGCAACAAGTGGAGCGCCTTCGTGCTCGACCTCTCCTTCATCGGCTGGTGGCTGCTTGCCATCCCCACGTTCGGCCTCGTCACGATCTTCTACGCCAACCCGTACAAGAAGATGACTGACGCAGCCCTGTACGAGGTGCTTCGCTACGGTCAGGCCGGCACGCAGGACAGCGCAGGGCTTCCTGCCCCCATCCCGGCCGCGTCCACCAACATGTCCGTGCCGGTGCCCCCGTTTGCCGCGGCCGATGCCCCGGCGCCGGTGTGGGACGACGAGCCTTCCCATGACGCCAGCGCGCCGACCGACCTCGTTGTTCCCGACGACCCGCAGGCGTAGTATCAAGATGATAGGCGGCGGCCATACGTGGTTCCAGGCCATCCGGGCGGACTCGGGTGGCCTGCCCGCATGGGAGAGCCTCCGCCGGGGAAGGAGCGCTCATGGCAGACAGGGTACTCGTTGCCGATGACGAGCCGGATATTCGCGGCGTGTTGGCTCTGTACCTGGAAAACGCCGGGTACGAGGTGGTGGAGGCAGCCGACGGTGGCGAGGCGCTCGAAGCGCTTCAGACCCAGCAGATCGACCTTTGCCTGCTCGACATCATGATGCCCGTGCTCGATGGCTACCACGTGCTCAAGCAGCTGCGCGAGACGAGCGATGTGCCGGTGATCGTGATCTCTGCCAAGGGGCAGGACCCCGAGAGGATCTTGGGCCTGAACCTGGGGGCGGACGACTACCTGGTCAAGCCCTTCAACCCGCTGGAAGCGGTGGCGCGCGTGGGGGCGACCCTGCGGCGCATGAAGGGCTTGGTGGCCCGACAGGCGGCGCAGCCAGAGCCTGTCGCGACGCTGCGCGTGCGTGACCTCGTGCTCGACGCGGGTGCCTGCACGCTCACCTGCGGCGGGCGACCGGTGGAGCTCACCCCCGTCGAGCTGCGCATCATGACGCTTCTCATGGAGCACCCTGGACGCGTCTTTACCAAGCAGCAGCTCTATGAATGCGGTTGGGGCGACGAGTACGTTGCGGCCGAGAACAGCGTGATGGTCTGCATGAGCAAGCTGCGTGCCAAGTTGGCAGACGATCCGCAGGCCTACATCCGCACCATTCGCGGCCTCGGCTACCGGCTGGAGAAGTGAGGGCCATGGAGGGCTTGCTGGGAAAAGGGCGCGCGGCGCAAGCGCAGGCGCATGCAGAGATGGACCTCTCCACCCCCCAGGGCACCAACGAGCTCATATCCTACCTCGTTGTGCGCTTTGTGCTGGTGATGATGGCCGTCATGGCGAGCGAAGGGCTGGTGGTGTGGTTTGAGGGCCGCTGCCTCGTCCCGCTGCTGCGGGGGATGACCGCGGGCATGACCGCCGCCGTGCCCCAAGATTCCAGCGGGCTCATGGCCTTGCTGCGTTGGGTGGGCCTGCTGGTGGCGTACATCGTGCAGGGTAACTACCTGCAGGCAGTGGGTCTGGCACGCGGTTCGCTTGTGGTGCTGCTCACCATGCTGATGCTGGTCATGCTCGTCTTGCCGCTGCTATACGGAGCCCTGACCTACGCGCGCATGGTGGTTCGTCGAGTGCGGGCCCTCCAGGAACGTCGCGAGGGCGAGTTGGCACAGATCGACCGTCAGCGCAGCCAGTTCATGACTGACATCGCCCACGACCTGCGTACGCCGCTCATGGCCATATCGGGCATGGCGCATGCGATTGCCGACGGTGTCGTGCGTGATGATGCTCAGCAGGCCGAGTACCTGCAGTCGATTTGCGACAAGACCGACAAGATGAGCGGCCTGGTGAGTTCGGTCTTTGAGTACACCAAGCTGGGGAGCGGAGCCTATGCGCTCGACCGTTCCCCGGTCGACCTGTCTCAGCTGCTGCTGCGCGAGGCGGCGCTGGCCTACGAGGACATCGAGTCTGCGGGCATGCACTTCTCCGTGGTCGTGCCCGAGGATCCCTGCCAGATCTATGCCGATGACGTCCAGCTGGGACGCGTGGTGGCAAACCTGCTGGTGAATGCCGTGCGTCATACTGAGGCGGGGACCGAGATCGCGCTTTTGCTGGTGCGCGAGGCGGGCGTTGCGTACGTGATCGTGGCCGATACGGGGGCGCCCATCTCTGACGACCCTGCGACGCTCTTCCAGCCCTTCTCGCGCGGCGATGCGGCACGCGTGGCCAATGGCGGCAGCGGGCTGGGCCTCTCCATCTGCAAGCGCATTGCCGACCTGCACGGATACGACCTTGCGCTCGTGCAGCCCTACGGCCGCTTTAGCAAGGCCTTCGTCCTGCGTTGCTCCGTGATGGGCTGATCCAAAAGAGCTGCCCGGGCCAGTCTTGATAAAAAAGCGCCTCCCGGATGATCCGGGAGGCGCTCGGCACTTCTAACTCTGCGTCTTACCAGATGGCGTCAAACTCGGCCATGTTCTTGTCGATCAGCTCCTGCGTGAAGGGGACGCCCAGGGCGGCGAGCTGGTTGAAGGTGTCGAGCAGCCGGTGGAAGTCACTCGCTTTGCTCGTCGTCGCCCTTGTGAGCTTTCTCCTCGCCGATGCGCGCGTGAAGGGCAAGCGCGTAGGCCTCGGCATCGTCTTTGTAGGGTACGCACGCCCGACCCGAGACGAGTCGCTTGTTGGGACAGCCACCCACGCAGACCGGCAGCCATACGCATTCGCGACATTCCTCGTCAGGAACGGGTGCTGCGGTGTTGAGGTATCTGGTGAGGTTGTCAAGATTCGACGCCGTCGCAAGCGGGTTCTTCGGGTCCCAGTCGTGTGCGGTGCCAAAGCTATCCTCCGGCTTGTCGACCGACTCCCAGCACTTCTGCAGGTTGCCCTTGTCGTCGATGCCCACGACCCAGAGGCTCTGTGCGCCGCAGTAGTGGCCGCGTCCAGCGGTGAAGCGACTCGCATCCTGCCGGATGCCCACCTCCGAATCGGTCCCTCCGCAGAGCAGGCTCACCTGCTTTCCGCGCTCTTCCGCCACGGCCGAATCGGCTACAGGAGCGGGGTAGTAGACGATGTCGTTGCCCGAATCCGCGGCAAGCTGCCTTACGAACGCCTCGAGCGCGTCCATCTGGTCACGGTTGCCGGCGTGCACGTTGTGGCGGATGGACACGTGGAAGGGGATGGGCCCACGCAGGTTCTCCACGATGCGGTCGAACGTTGCGCCGCCACCAGCCAGATGGCGCGTGGCATCGTGGGCTTCGCGCATGCCGTCGAGGGTCACCTGCGCCGAGAACACCTTATGATCGGCGAGCATGCGCACGTTTTCCTGCGTGAGCAGGTAACCGTTGGTGATGATGCCCGCGCGGTATTCCGCGCCGCAATCCTCTGCCAGCGCCATGAGCCGTTGCGAGAGCGACTCGATCACGTCGGGCGCAAGCAGGGGCTCGCCTCCAAACCAGGTAACGGAGAGGCCCCTGGCAGCGGACGTCTCCAACATGCGCTTGGCGAGCGCGACTATGTCATCCTGCACCTCTGCGGACATCTTGCCCGCACGGTGGTTCTCAAAGCAGTACGGGCAGTCAAAGTTGCAGCCCATGGTCGGGCAGATGGTGAGCCCTACGTTCCTTGACCCCGCGCACGCTCCGCGTCCCATCGTCTCGAGCGCTGCCCGCTCGTCGAAGTTGGCTATGACGCCGCGCTTGGAAAGGCGCTCGATGATGGGGTGGCCCTCGGAGATCTGGTCAAGCACGCTCATCAGGTACATCTCGATGGGACTGTACTCGGCGCAGGTGCCTTTGTAGAGGTTTGCGATCGCGACCGTCTTCTTTTCTGGAACTGGGGCGATCAGGTTGTAGCGCGATACGTGCCAGCCAGCGTCCGCCGCCGTGCGCTGCGGTTCGCTGTCGTGCATCTCGGGGTCCATGACGTACCTTCCTGTCTGAGGCTTTTTGGGCTTTTGACAGCAATTGTATGCGAGTGCACCCCTGAGCATCTCAGCCATCGGGCGGAGCCCCCTTCGACGAGAGGGGGTCTCCGCCTGTCTGAGCCACGAGGGCCGTGCCGCAGACGTCCTACGCCGCGCCCACGTCATCGAGGAGGACGTGCTCGAGCACGCGGTCATGATAGATGCCGTGATGACCCATGACCTGCTCGACGTGCGTGATGAACGCCTCGGGGTCCTGGATGCCCAAGCCATCGATGCTGTCCACATGCGGCTCGGGTGGGATGTCGTTGTTGTCGTGCAGGTGCACCTGCCCGGCAAAGCGCCACTCGTTTGCCACGCGCGCTATGCGCGAACCCAAAAGCCCCTTTGACCAGCGCGCGTTGCGTGCAAGCGTCCTGTCGTGGACGAGGAAGTCCTCGCAGGTCACGCTATCCCTCAGAACGCTCACCTCCTGGTCGCGGCTTTGGCTTATGACCCAGAAGAGGGAGTAGAACTGCGTGTCTGCGAACTCCTCGAGGGAGGGGTCCTTTCGGGCGGCGCGCCTGAGCGGCGTCATGCCCGCCCCAAGGTCAAAGTCAAAGAGGGACCACTCCGAAAAGGCCATGTTGCACTGTATGATCTCTCCCGCACTGGGCGTCTGCTTGTGGTAGGCATCGGGGTCCACCGCATCCTCAAAGATGAGCCGCGCAACGTCAAAGAGGTTTGGCGACCCAAACTTGATGTCCAGGAGGATCTCCTCGAGCTCCTCGCTCTCTGGCCATCTCTGTCCGACCTGCTCCATCATGTGTTCCTCCGTCCGTCGAATCTCATGGGGAGGGACATGATGGGGAGTGGTCCTTGCATGAGGCTCTCTGTTCCCTGTCACTTATCTGCACAGGCGACAGCAATTGATGACGTGTCTGCGGATGCACGCCACGTAAACCATGCTAACGTGATGGTCGAGACAGCACGTTAAGGAATCACTGCCTCACGCTGGCTCTGCGCTCATTCACAAAGTATCCACATTTAGGACCCACGAGACGCCGCTAGTGCCGTTGGCGGCCATGGCTTGAAAGGGCAAAGCCTGCCGCGGCGCCCATCAGGCCGCCGATGACGTGAGACAGGTTGGACACGTCGTCTTGGACGAGCAGCCCCGCGATCACCTGCTGTCCCAGGAAGAGTGCCGCCACCAAGATGAAGGTGAGGGGAATCTCTCCGTCCTCGAGGCTCGTTACGGATGAGAGCAGGATGAGCGCAAAGCAGATGCCGCTCGCCCCGCACAGCGCGAGGCGCGGGAAGAGCAGGTAGTTTGCGACCGAGCAGGCGACTGCCGTGAGCGCCATGACCTCGGCGAGGGTCCGTGAGCCGTATTTCTCCTCAAGAAGCGGTCCCAGGAGCAGGACATAGCTCATGTTCGAGACCAAATGGTCCCATCCGGCGTGCCCAAAGACGTGCGTGACCATGCGCACATAGGTCAGTGGGTCGGCGAGCGAGGAGTGGTAGGTCATGAAGAGCGCGCGCGTGCTGAGCCCGCCCGTCGCCATGGAGAGCAGCCGCTCCGCCACGCAGAGAAAGACGAAGCCCAGCACGACGGGGGAGTTGAAGGTCACGCGGTGCCTGCGCGTCGTCTGGCCTGTAGCCATAGGGCCTCCTCCGGCCGGGCCCAAGGCCCGCCCACGTCACGAATCCGTCTCAGTAGTCTTCCAGGTAGCGCACGTACTCAAGGTTGCGGAGCGCCTCAAGCACGGCCTCCTTCTGCCCGATCTTCTCGGTCTTTGCAGAGAGCAGCACGATGGGCCCGTCTCCGGGGGCCTGGCTCTTGCTCAGCTGCACGTTGGAGTAGTCCACGTCCATGCGGCGCATCTCATGCAGGAAGTGCTTGATGTTGTGGTTCTCGTCGATCTCGACGTAGAGGTCAAACTCCTTGGTCATCCGCAAGAGGTGCTTGTCCAGGCGGCGCAGCACCACCAGCGTGAACAGGACGTAGAAGAGGGCGATGACGACGCCCACGAGGTGGCCGGCGCCCGCGGCAAGGCCAATGCAGGCGCACGCCCAGAGGCCCGCTGCGGTGGTAAGCCCCCGGACCTCACGGTTGCCCGTGACGATGATGGTGCCCACTCCCAGAAAGCCGACGCCCGATACGACGCTCGAGCCAATCCGCGAGACGTCTGCCGACCCAGGAATCTGCTGGTACAGGTACTGACCGACGATGATGGTGAGTGCCGATCCCACGCACACGAGAACGTGCGTCCTGATGCCTGCGCCCTTGTTCTTTGCCTCGCGATCAAAACCGATGAGGAAGCCGGCCAGCGTCGCCAGGCCCAGCCGCAAGACTATGGCCGTGCTCGTGAGCTCCTGCATAGCTCCTATCAGAGATTGAAGCATCGCTCGCTCCCGTCCTTTGGTGGGGGTCTTAAAGAGAAAGCATAGCGCCTTGCGGGTGAAGGCGATCTGAGCGTTTCAGGTTGCGGTATGGTTTTGGCTCGTGAAGAGCAAGGAGGAACCACCATGAGCACGACCCAGAAAGAACTAGAGACGGCGCACGAGCTGCTGGACTTCATTCGGAAGAGCCCCACGGCCTACCAGGCGGTCGCCAACATGCGCGACATGCTTGACGCGAAGGGTTTCATCTACCTTCCCGAGCAGGATGCCTGGAACGTGCGACGTGGGGGCTGCTACTACACCACGCGCAACGCCTCGAGCATCGTCGCGTTCAAGGTCGGTGCCGACCTCGACCACTATCACTATCAGATGTCTGCCTCCCACACGGATTCACCCACCTTCAAGGTCAAGATGTCGCCCGAGCTCTCTGGGCCCGAGGGCTACCTGCGCCTGAACGTGGAGCCCTACGGTGGGATGATTGACTACACCTGGTTTGACAGGCCCCTTTCCGTGGCGGGTCGCGTCATGGCGAGGGAGGGCTCGGGCGTCAGGAGCCGCCTGCTTGCGATAGACCGCGACCTCTTCCTCATCCCGAGCCTTGCCATCCACATGAATCGCGAGGTCAACGATGGCTTTGCACCAAACCGGCAAGTTGACCTCATGCCGCTCATGTCCGCAGGCGAGCTCTCTGGGGGCGCCTTCGTGCAGCTGCTCGCCGACGAGCTGGGCGTGGAGGCCGACCAGGTGCTGTCCTTTGACCTCACGCTGGTGAACCGCCAGCCGGGCGTGGTCTGGGGAGCGCGTGAGGAGTTCGTCTCGTCTCCGCGCCTCGATGACCTGCAGAGCGCGTTCTCGGCACTGAGGGGCTTTGACCAGGCCCACAACGACCACGACGTCTCGGTCTTTGCCTGCTTTGACAACGAGGAGGTGGGCTCGGGCACCAAGCAGGGCGCCAAGTCGACCTTCCTGCGCGACGTGCTCGTGCGTATCAACGCAGCCCTGGGCAAGGATGAGCAGGACCTGCTGCGCGCCCTGGCGGCCTCCTTCATGGTGAGCTTTGACAACGCGCACGCCGTGCACCCCAACCATCCCGAGCATGCGGACGAAGGCAACCGTCCGCACCTCAACCAGGGCGTGGTCATCAAGGAGCATGCCGCCCAGCTCTACTGCACCGACGCATTCAGCAGCGCCGTCATGGCCGAGGTGTGCCGCCGCGCGGATGTGCCCACGCAGGTCTTTGCCAACCGCAGCGACAAGAGGGGCGGATCCACGCTGGGAAACCTCTCGAACCAGCAGGTGAGCGTCCATGGCGTGGACATCGGGTTGCCGCAGCTGGCCATGCACTCATCCTACGAGACGGCTGGCGTGCGCGATACCGCCTGGGGGATCCGCGCGCTTGAGGCGTTCTATGGGGCAGACCTTGTCATCGAGGGGGCGGAAGGGGTTTCCTTCTGCTCCTGACCTGCCGTTTATCCGCCAAAGCGTGCCGCTGGCAAACCACTCAAAAAAGATTTGATTGAGGCCCCGTTCGTCGGGGCCTTTTGCTATTATGTCCTTAGAGGGTATAACAAAAACATACCAAGTAATACTCAAAAACGCAGCAAGGGGATTCATGAGCGAAAAGATGACCCCAATCGTGGCCAAGGTGATGCCGGCCGAGAAGGACCGGTTCTTCGAGGCAACGGAACTCATTGGCACCACACCCTCA